>NZ_JACJKP010000244.1 GCF_016901605.1 Gemmiger formicilis | reverse complement strand
AGTGGGTGCCCAGCTCAAAGGCTTCGCCCGGCTCATTGAAACCGATGTGGCCGTCGTGGCCGATGCCCAGCAGCTGCAGGTCGATGCCGCCCACGCGCTTGATCACATAGTCATAACGGGCACATTCGGCCTCGGCGTCCATGTTGGTGCCGTCCGGCAGATTGATGGAAGCGGGGTTGATGTTCACCAGGTCAAACAGGTTGCGGTGCATGAAGCTCCAGTAGCTTTCGGCATGCTCACGGGGCAGGCCGCGGTACTCGTCCAGGTTGACGGTGGTCACTTCGGAGAAGTCCAGGTCGCCTTTGTTGTACCATTCTACCAGCTGTTTGTAGGTGCCAACGGGGGTGCCGCCGGTGGCCAGACCCAGCACACAGTTGGGCTTCATGATGACCTGAGCGGAAATGATGTTGGCAGCCTTGCGGGACATGTCGTAATAATCTTTTGCGCGGATAATTTTCATAATAAAAACCTCCTGACAATGTAGGGGAGTGGCCCCTGTTCCTTGCCTTCATTATAACACGTAGAGAGAAAAGGCGCAGCATTTTGCCGTACACTTTTCAAAATAAAATGCCGGGGACGGGCATCGCGCCCGCCCCCGGCGGAGGTGATAAAGGGAACCAGAACCTTTATCTAGGCGCCGTAAGGGTTACTTACAGCATCTTCTTCAATTCGTCGTAGACAAACTGGACCTTGGGGCCGATAACGACCTGGCAGGCGTTCTTGCTGGGACGAATGACACCGGCGGCGCCGGCAGCCTTAACGGCCTTTTCATCCACAGCGGTGCTGTCCTTGACTTCAAAGCGCAGACGAGTGGCGCAGTAGTCAACGTTGGAAACGTTGCCCTTGCCGCCGACAGCGCTCAGAACGCCGCTGGCAATCGCGGTGAAGTCGTTGTTGGCCAGGGTGATGTTGGCCTCGGCGGCTTCGGCATCCTCATCCTCACGGCCCGGAGTCACCAGGTTGAACTTGGTGATGGCGAAACGGAAGACAACGTAGAAGACCACGAAAGCGGCAATGCCCAGAGGAATGATCATCCAGGTGTTGGCATGAGCCGGCAGAGAAGCGGAGAAGACCAGGTCAGTGGCACCGGCAGAGAACATGAAGCCGGCGCGGAAACCAACGTAGTAGGTGATAACGGTGAAGATGCCGTACAGAACAGCATAAACAACGTACAGGGGGAAGCACAGGAACATGAAGCCGAACTCGAAGGGCTCGGTAACGCCGCAGACGAACGCGCAGATAGCAGCGGAGGTCACGAGGCCGATGGCAGCCTTCTTGTTCTTGGCGGTGTGGACCATAGCCAGAGCCGCACCGGGGATACCGAACATCATGCAGGGGAAGAAGCCGGACATGTACATACCGAGGCTCCAGCCCACGTCGGCGGAGGTTTCACCGGCCCAGTAGTGGGTCAGGTCTCCCAGGCCGATGGTGTCGAACCAGAACACGTTGTTCAGGGCGTGATGCAGACCGGTGGGAATCAGCAGGCGGTTGAAGAAGGCGTACAGACCGGCGCCAACGCCGCCCAGGCTGACGATGCCGTCGCCCAGCAGAACCAGAGCATTGAAGATGATGGGCCAGACGAAGAGCAGGATGACGGAAACAACGATGGAAACCAGGCCGGTGACGATGGCCACGCAGCGCTTGCCGCTGAAGAAGGCCAGCCAGTCAGGCAGCTGGGTGCTCTTGAACTTGTTGTAGCAGGTGGAACCGATGATGGCAGCCAGGATGCCGATGAAGGCATTGCCGGCGGTCTTCTGGAAAGCAATGTAAGTGGAAGTGCCCTCGACCAGGTTCATGAAGGGGAGAGCGCTGACCACGCCAGTGCTGAGCAGCTGGGTCATCATCAGGTAGCTGACCAGACCGGCCAGAGCAGAAGTGCCGTCATGGTCATCGGACAGGCCAACAGCAGCGCCAACGGCGAACAGCCAGGCCATGTTGTCGATCAGGGCGCCGCCGGCCTTGATCAGAATGAAACCGGCCGTGTAAGCGAAACCGGTCGTTGCACCTTCAGCACCCATGGCAGCCGGAGCCAGTGCATAGCCCAGACCCATGAGAATGCCGCAGACAGGAAGCGCGGCGACAGGCAGCATCAATGCCTTGCCGAGCTTTTGCAGATATTTCATCATAAAAGCATTCCTCCAAAATTCAGATGGATTCCTCTAACGCGGGTGTGTGGCTGTCCTGGTTCTGGCAACCGCACACCTTGTTAAACTTATCTTAACATATTCTTCATAAAAAAGAAAGCAATTTTAGACGATTTGTCAAAAAGACGAAAAACATCTTTATATTTTGGCTATTGTGTGGGTAAAAATAAAGGATTTTCGCAAAAAAGTATAAATCAAAAACAATAAAATGAAAGTTATTTTTATAACGGGAAAAAGTCTGACCCGGGACAGCAGGGAGATGTTCTAAAAGAAATAGCAAGAAATTATAAAAAAATCCCGCACATATCGGAAGATACATGCGGGAATAAAAAATCAGGAATTCTGGGTGTTAAAGAGCTGCGGCGCCGCCTTGCAGATCAAGACGGCGGCAATGGTGGTCATAATGGTTTCGGGCACCATATAGCTGCCGTTATAGGTAAGACTGTAGGTCCAGGCAGGCAGACCTTCGCTCAGGTTGCCCCAAATGAGTACGCCGGACAGGAAGCTGCACAGGAAGCGGAACAGGCATACCACTGCGGTACCTACGGCAACGCCTACAAGACGGTTGGAGAAAGGCTTGGCAATGGCACCGGCCAGGCCCAACAGCGTAAAGGCCAGCACATAATCCAGCAGGATCATGCCCACCAGCGGCAGCAGGCCGGGAGCCGGCGGTGCGTAAAAGCCCAGCAGCATCTGGAGCAGGCTGTTGACGAAGCCTGTGAACAGGCCCCATTTTACGCCGTGCCGGAACGAAATCAAAATGAAAGGCAACATGCTGAACAGGGTAACGGAACCGCCGTTGGGCAGTTCGTAGATTTTGATGTTTGCCAGGACGGTGCCCAGGGCAATCATCAGGGCGCACTCTACCAGAGTACGGGTTTTGGAATAGGTTTTGGTCATCGGGTAAACTCCTCCCCAAACAAATATTCAGTACATAAAAACAG
>NZ_JACJKP010000243.1 GCF_016901605.1 Gemmiger formicilis | reverse complement strand
CGATGAGCGCCAGCACGCCGATGGGCAGGAACACATAGGCAAACCAGGGCTGGGTCCAGGAGAGTCCGCCGCCTGCCATGGTGTATTCGATTCTTTCGCTGTCCAGAGCTTTGATTAATTCCGCAGAGGTAATGGCAAAGTTTACGCCTTCGCTCTTGCCCTGCTCATCCACTGCGCCGGAAGCGTTGATTCCAATCAAATTTCCCCGTTCATCTACCAACGGGCCGCCGGAATTGCCGTGATTGATATATACATCCATCTGAAACGCGTCGTAGCTGCTCCATGCCGGCTTAGTGCGCTTGCTGATGATCCCCTTGGTCAGTGTAATGTCATCCTCGTCGTAGGTGTTGAATTGCTGGCTTTGGCTTGCCACGCCCGGATACCCCAGCGCGAAAGCGGTGTCGCCGACAGCAACATCATCTGCGTCCCTGATGGGAATGGCTTCTCGTTTATCCGTCTTTGACGGCAATCTGATAATCGCAATATCCTTCTCATTGAAAGCAGAATAATAGACCACCTCCGCTGTAACATAATCATTTTCCGCTGCAGAGAAGTATACCTGCACGCCTGCCGAAGATACTTGCTCCGCATATACTTTGGGACCCATATAGCCGTATTCCACCACATGGCCGTTGGTCACAATATATTCCACCGGTTCGCCGGGTTTCCCGATGGCAAAACCAGTGCCCATGGCACCGGCGGACTGACCATCGGTAAGCTGGAGATAGGAGTACACCATGACGACGCTCTTGCGCGCCTCATAGGGGTCCGTACCGCCCCCGCCTACCAAGCCCAATACGCCGAACACGCCGGCGGCCAGGCCAATAACCAGCAGCAGGATGGCAACAACCTGCTTGCTCGATGACTTTTTCGCTTCCATTATGATTCCTCCTCATTTTTCCCATGGTATTTCAATGCGATTGCCGTATAGTTATCCTGGCCCGGCTTTCCGGCGGCCAGGATTTCCTCCTCCAGCTTGTCGCAGCACGCCTGGGGGGGAAGCGCCATGGCTTCCCGGATCTGCTTCAAGGTCAGTGTATCGCTCACCCCGTCCGAGCAGAGCAGCAGCGCGTCCTCCGGCTGGAGAAGAAAGGGCATACGGGTATAGTCGCATGTTACTTCTTCTTTTCCTATGTACTCCGAAAGGGCTCCCGCCTGAGGATCTTGAAACGCTTCCTCCACGGGGAACGCCCCGTCCAGTGCCCTCAAAATCAAATCGTTCTTAAATTCCTGCCGGGCATTTAACCCATAGAGTTTGTTTTCCCTGAGCAGGAACAAATCGCTGTCGCCTACGCACCAGAAGGAGAGGCGATTCTCTTTGAGCAGGGCCGCCACCAGGGTAGTCCCCCCGTGCCCGCGAAACTGCTGATAGACTCTGGCGCTTCGCTGGTATACCCAGCCGGGCACATCGCTGTCATCTGTCCAGGGAAAGATCCCCACCAGCTGGGAGGCGGTTTCCGCAGCGATCATGCCGCCCTCCGCCATACCGCCCATGCCGTCGCACAGCACAGCAAGCAGCCCGTCTTCCTCATAACGATCCATGCGGGAGATGCCGAAAGCGTCCTGCTGTTCTTCCCGGCTGCCAACGCCCTGTAGGTTGGCAAGCTCCAGTTCCGGCAGCGGTTCCGGACGTTCCGTAATCGGTTCTTCCACCGCCTGATCACCCCGCTTCTTTTTCTTCTTCCGCCGTATCAGGAAAAAGGCGAGAATCAGCGCCAATAGAAGCGCTGCGCCCGCCGCAACCGCCATCCAGACGCGGATGACGGTATCCGGAAACAGCGGCTGGTTTAACCATGAAAGTACACGCTCCATCCTTTACTCCTCATTCCACTGGAATTGCTCGCCGCACAGGGGCAGGAAGAGAAGCTGGCTCTTTCCCACCTCGATCACATCGTAGGCTTTTAAGGGGCGTACCATTTCCACCTGTTCGTCGTTGCAGTAAGTGATGCCCCTGCCCTGGCCGGGAGAAAGGGAAAAGCTGTTATGCTTGGCGTCATATGTAACCAATGCATGGCTTTCTCTGGACACGGTATCGTCATCCGCCAGGGCCACATCCATCGCCGCTGCCCGTCCTATGAAGTTTCTGCCTGCTACCAGCTTATAATCTGCGCCGCGATGGGGACCGGAAACACAGACCAAGAATCCTACTGCAGGATCAATACCGATCTTCTTTTTAATAATGCCCACCGTCTTGCCTCTGTCTGCTTCCGGCGCAGCGCCTCCCGGCACAGCAGCCACGGTCTTCCCTACCGTTCCGGCCGCAACCGTCTTTCCGACCCCGGCGCCCTCCTGGCAGTAGGGGCAGCTATCGAATCTGGATTCATCGTAAAAATGGCCATTGTCACACTGTCTCATAATTGTTTTCCTCCTGATAAAGAAATCTTAAGGATTATCCAAAACCATCCTTGGTTTTTTACTGTTCTTACTGTAGCGCCTTTTTCAGGATTTGTGCAGGTCGCTTTAGCGCCAATTTCCCAAAAATTATGTGGCGCACCTGCGCCAATCCGCATTTTTCGCAGAAATCATGGGGAAATACCGCTTATCTCATCAGATCCTGATAGTCTGGGTCTGCTGTCCGAATCCCCCACACCAATTCCCAAAGTTTTTCATCCCCGGAAAGGACATAGCACCTGCCATCCACCCCTTCGAACCGGCGTTTATCAAACCAGAAACTGTAGGTATCCCCTTGCGCCGTCACAAATGTAAGCCCCCGGGTATCTGTAGAGACGATGGGTGACTCGGATTCCACCGACACATCCCGCAGCGCCTGCAAGACCCCGGCGATCACCGTTTCGTCCCTTGTCTCGTAGTCCGCCGCCGTCTCCGTCCAATGGTGAAAGATCAGTTCCACCGGCAGTTCCTCATGGGGCAGCTCCAAAAGCTCCCGCTGCCTTTCGGTACAGTAAGCAAAAAGGGAGTCCCCTTGGTATGCCGGGGACGAAGTCTCTGTCGGGGACGAAGTTTCTGCCGGAAGCGCAGGATCTGATGCTGCACACCCCACCAGCAAACAGACGGCGGCCAGAAGTACTGCTGACCCTCTTTTTTTCATTCGTGCCTCCTTTCTTCTGTCCTGGTCTCATGAATCGCTTTGCCGCTCGGTCTGTAACGCCAAAGGCGATCCAAACTCTTTTTTTGTCCTTTTATGATTTTACTGTATCGTTTTTT
>NZ_JACJKP010000242.1 GCF_016901605.1 Gemmiger formicilis | reverse complement strand
CCCTACTCTTATTTTGTCCTGAGGTGCGATACAGGCCTGAATCTTCTCCAACAGCGTATGAAAGCCATCCATATTGTTAGAGATGGTGAACACATCCGCCAGGACTTCGCCCTCAGAATTCTGAATAAAGCAGTCGTGCTTGTCCTTTGCCACATCGATACCAACGGAAACGACCATAACCAGTACCTCCAACGGTAAATTTGTGATACTGTTCCACAGAACACTTTGCTTTTGTAGCCTTGTTCCACATAAACCGTCTGGCGGTATTTAACTGATTAACAAAACTGCAAAGGGCTGTGGTTGGAACCTTTCCAGAACCATCTTGTGGTAGGAGGCGATCACCAATCCACAGCATCCCTTACAGTGTAGCACAGCCCTTGGAGAGGGGCTCTAATAACTACCACTCTATAATACAAGGAAGGGGATGTGGAATTTTGTAGCGGAATTTGAAGGAGTATGGTTGAAGGCGCAAAGCCTCCGACGGATTGACAGCAGCAATGTGACCAGCAACTTGAAGCTGACAGACCGGATGGAGGGATTCTTTGGGTCGAAGGAAAAAGCCAATCAATAACACCACCATACCACAACATCAGATCGAGGCGATAGCCCGCTGTATTCTGCCGGATATTTTGGTCTTCTATGAGAGCGAAGAGGGGCAGAGAGAATTTGCAGAGTGGAAAGCAAAGCAAGAAAAAGCAGACATACAAAAGGCACAAAAACGAAAATGGTATAGTAAAATAACAAAGTAGTGTGCCGTTAGGAAGGGTGATGCCCTGCTATTTTAAGCTTATCCTCTGTCTTCTTTCTTGCGTAAAAATCTTTACTTGAATGGATAGAGATGACCTCTTACTCCATTGTGATAACAAGTTACAGTTGAGTGGCATCTAGAATAGAGATTATGAAACCAGAACACTTTCTGTCACAAAAGGTTGCACATCGAGACGTTCTTTGGTCGCAATAATCTCTGCTCTTTGTCCGCGTATAATCGCAAGAACTGGTGGAATATTAAGGCACTGATTATCCGCAATGAGCCACCTATCATGCCATTTAAATGAGTTATTTTTTATGACCCTCCAATTTAGCGAAATTCCTCTTTGTGACAATTCTGTCTGGAGGTTAAAATAATCTGCTTTGGCACTTACGGTTATGTTGTCTGTTCCAGAAATAATAGTAATAGATTTGACATTCTCATACGGCAACCCGTCAACAAGCATTTCGAATCCTTCTTTTCGAAAATGCTTGTCAATCCAGTATATATTCCCTCTGCAAAAACGTATGACCTTGCGCATATTATAAATGTTGCTATATGGCGTGTCTGGTGTGATATAATATTGCGAAATAGGCTCGGTATAATTCCCTGCAAGTTTGACGCAAAATGCTCTATGCTTCTTGTCATACACGACGATACTATATCTGTTTAAGAGCATAAGCAACGAAACCACATCTGAATACGTTATTTCCTGACCGCTAATTCCGTGATAATTAAGGAGAATTCTAAGCTGTTCGACTCCAATTTTCCCTCTTCCATAAAAAGATTGAGAAATCAGATTTACAACAGGATTACGCAATAAGAGTTGTGCTATTCGTTCTCTTGCGGATACCTCATCAGAGTATACAAAAGAAAGCTCAAACAATTCCTTTCCCGATCCAGACAACGTACAGCGATCTTTTTTAATTAGGCCTGCCTGCTCAAAAAATTCTAATACAGGTTTTGCCTGCGACATATCGCAAGTACGAACTATATCTTCTAAAGGCGAACAATTGTTATGTGCAATTCCAATATCGTAAAGAACCGCACTGAGCGTCTTATCGGTTATATGGAAAAGATAGTCATGTGTATTATGCACTTCCCCCATGCTTAATCCACCTTATATACACGTTTAAACATCAAAGCAATCATTTCCTTGACATATTCTGCATCTTCTTTGGTTGTGTCCATCGGCATATATAAAACTGCTTTACGCTTATCCCCGAAGGGAATATTCAACGGAGCTGCAAATTCCTTCGCGTCAACTACTGGTGTTCCCCCAATAGTTGACCCGTTTTGGATTTCGGTATTGTTCCCTTCTGAATTTTCAGCATTTATTTCCGTTGGAAAATTTGAGTTAGATTCGATATCCAAACACAAAACGCCGTTTTGAATAATATTAAGCTCTGTGGCCGAATCAACAAATTTCTGTGCAGCATTTTTAGCTGTAGTAGGCAATATCTGATGGTAATTCACCAATAGGTTTTCAATCGTACTTACAGATGGCAAAGATTTTCCGATGAGATCAGGGAGCATCTCTGCGTACAGTTTAGGCGTGGAAAAACATTCAATTTTAAGTGTTCTTAGTGCAGCCTCAGACTCTGTGGGGCGAACTAATCGATAAGCGGGCTCTAATAATGTAAAAGTAAGTCCAGTGGATGTAGAAATCAAGCCAAACTGTTTGGCCGAACTAATGGTGTATCTAAATGATTTTGTGCTGGAACTAACGCCGCACTCTTTTGCGGCTACATCATACGAAATAGGCTTACCACGAGGATAATCCTTAAACTTACCCACAAACTCAATCGCTTGTCCCAAGGTAACTGCGGGATATTCCTTGCTTTTAGGCTTGCTCTTTTTTACTTCAGCACTCATTGTATGCCCCCCTTTCATTATTCACAGTATGCTATTAGTCAATATAATTGTCAATAGGGCTATCGAAAAAGCCTATAAGAGCAATTGAAATAGCCTTTCTTCCTGTTTTCCGGCTCCCTCGATGTGCTGAATCAAGTTGCCATCAGGCTCGCAGTTCCTTTGTAAGGAATATGCTTCTTCATTACAGACGAGAATTAGTATGCTTTCTTTTACTCGCTGATTAACTATGAACTTGCACAAAGAGAAACAGAGGAGCAAAATAAGATGCGCCATTTCTATTTGGTTATGAAACTTTCTTCTTGCGCAGCCCTCTAGATTTGGAAGTAGGCTCACATCTTATCCCGTTACGGAAATATACGCATTCATAACTTTCAAAGAAAACAAATAATCCGAACCCATCTCCTATCGGAAACAAGTTCGGATTATATTGGTTTGGTGCACCATCGGGGACTCGAACCCAGGACCCACTGATTAAGAGTCAGTTGCTCTACCAGCTGAGCTAATGGTGCATAATAGCAATCTCCGGGCCGGGCCTAAGGCTCGGC
>NZ_JACJKP010000241.1 GCF_016901605.1 Gemmiger formicilis | reverse complement strand
CAGGACCAGCAGCTGCCAGCAGCCGTACCCGGCCAGGAACAGCGCCACCCCGAATACCGCACACAGGGCAAAGACCATGACCGGGTTGCTTACCCCCGCCACACCGATGTACTGCACACCGGGAATCCCCAGCTGCAGCGCGGTATCCACCAGTTTGACCGCCCCCAGCAGCGGGGCCGCAATCCCGCACAGCATAAAGACAGGCGCACAGATGATCAGGGTGGGGATCACGAACAGACCGGACAGCCCGGCTACGCTGTAATAGGCACACAGGGCCAGCACTCTCGTCCAGCTGAAGGAGGTATCCTTTGTGATCAGGTCGCTCAGGTAGGCTTTGGCCAGTTCCCCGGGTTTGCCCAGCCGCGCCACCACTTCCTCGGCGGTTTTTCCCTCCGCCTGCAGTTCCTGTATCTCGCTCTTGATTTCCTTTACAATATCCACCCGTTCCGAACTGGGCAGGGGTTTCAGGCATTTCTCGACTTTTTCGAGATACGCTTCCAAACATTTCTCCATGATTTTATTCTCCTTTCACCTGGTTGATGGCCTCCAGCAGATGTTCCCACTCGGTTGACATGGCGGCAAGATACTCCTGCCCTTTGGGGGTAATGGAGTAATATTTTCTCGGCGGCAGCCCTTCCGCGCTCTCCTGCCAGTAGGAGGAGATGTATTCTTCTTTCAACAATCTGCGCAGCAGCGGGTAAATGGTATTTTCCTTTGCCGCCAGGATCGGGTACTGTTCCAGCCGTTGGATGATCTCATACCCGTAGATGGATTTTTGCCGGATCATCAGCAGAATGCAGAATTCCAGCGTTCCGCGCTTGATTTGTGATTTCCAGTCGTCAAGATTCATATACTGTGCCTCCTGTATGTACATCGTACTACACAGTATATCAAATGTCAATAGGCCCCGAAAAGTTTTCCACAGAGAGGTGCACTCGCTGTGGACGCTTTCGCCCCCGGTATTCACACCCTGTTCACAGATCGTATATTTTGGGGCAGTTATCCACTGTGTAAAGGGGTTATCCACGTTGAATTTGTTGAAAACTCTGTTGAAAGGGTGGAAAACTCACCCCTTTTTCCTGTTGAAAATGTGGAAAACCCTGTGGAAATCCCATGGCAAGCGGATTTTGCTGCCAGAGTTTTCCACAAGGGCAAGGTGAACACCTTGGTTTATCTTGACAAGGTTCCCGGATGTGTGTACAATAAGAATAATCCAAAATTGTGCAAAGGAGTGACTGTTGTAATGAAGCACATTCAGACTCTCGAGACCCGTGATATGGTGAAGAGCCTCCAGAACGGTGGCTGCGGCGAGTGCCAGACCTCCTGCCAGAGCGCCTGCAAGACCAGCTGCGGCATCGCGAACCAGCCCTGCGAGAAGGCAGAGAACTGATTTTTTCCAATCTGGCAATCGTGCCGGGCAGCCCGTGCGGCGCCCGGCATTTTCTATGGTTTTCAACAAGGAGTTAATCCATGATCCATCAATACAAACTGGGCGGTTACAACATCGTGCTGGACGTGTTCAGCGGCAGCGTGCACGCGGTGGACGATGTGGCCTATGACGCCATCGCCCTGATCGACGCCGGGAACACCCGGGAAGAAGCCGCCGCCGCGCTGGAGAAAAAGTATGCCGGCCGCGCCGACGTGACCCCCGCCGATATCCGGGACTGCCTGGACGACATCGACGAGCTGACCGCCGAGGGCAAGCTGTTTGCCCCCGACGCCTACGCCGACCATGCCTTTGATTTCAAGAACCGGTCCAATGTGGTCAAGGCCCTTTGCCTGCATGTAGCCCATACCTGCAACCTGAACTGCAGCTACTGTTTTGCGGCCCAGGGCAAGTTCCACGGCGAAGCGGGCCTGATGAGTTTTGAGACCGGCAAACGGGCGCTGGATTTCCTGGTGGAAAATTCCGGTACCCGCCGCAACCTGGAAGTGGACTTTTTCGGCGGCGAACCGCTGATGAACTTTGAGGTGTGCAAGCAGCTGGTGGCCTATGCCCGCAGCATCGAGAAAGCCGCCGGCAAGAATTTCCGGTTCACCCTGACCACCAACGGCATCGGCATCACCGATGAAGTCATCGAGTGGGCCAACAAGGAATGCTACAATGTGGTGCTTTCGCTGGACGGCCGCAAGGAAGTGAACGACCGGTTCCGGGTGGACCTGGCGGGCAACGGCAGCTATGACCGCATCGTGCCCAAGTTCCAGAAGCTGGTGGCTTCCCGCGGCGGCAAGGGCTATTATATGCGGGGCACCTTCACCCACCACAACGTGGATTTCACCAACGATCTGTTCCACATGGCGGACGATCTGGGATTCACGGAGCTGTCCATGGAGCCGGTGGTGGCTCCGGCCGACTCCCCCGAGGCCCTGACCGAGGAGGACCTGCCCAAGCTGTTTGACCAGTACGAGCTGCTGGCCAAGGATATGCTGCGCCGCCAGAAAGCGGGCAAGCCCATCACCTTCTACCATTATATTCTGGACCTGAAGCACGGCCCCTGCATCTACAAGCGGATCTCGGGCTGCGGTTCCGGCACCGAGTACATGGCCGTGACCCCCTGGGGCGATCTGTATCCCTGCCACCAGTTTGTGGGCGACCCGGATTACAAGCTGGGCAACGTGTGGGACGGCGTGACCAACACCGCTTTGCGGGACGAGTTCAAACTCTGCAACGTCTATGCCCGGCCGGACTGCAAGGATTGCTGGGCACGGCTGTACTGCGCGGGCGGCTGCGCGGCCAACGCCCTGCACGCCACCGGCGACATCCACGGCACCTACGAGTACGGCTGCAAGGTGTTCCGCAAGCGTATGGAGTGTGCCCTGATGATTCAGGTTGCCCAGCGCCTGGACCCTGAACTGGCCCGCAACGCCGTCCAGTACGAGAGCGACTGCGACGGCTGCGGCGAAACCAAAGACGGCTGCGACTAACCTACTTTCTTTGCCCCCTACTTTCTTTGCAAAGAAAGTAGGCAAAGAAACTCCGACCTTTTACCCGGGAAGCAGCAATGGAGGGAATTTCCATTCCTTGCCGTTACCAAAGAAACAAGGCAAAGAAACTCCAACCTTTCACCCGGAAAGCGGCAAGACCAAGTTCATTCAGGAAACCATGGAGGACCCCCAGTTCGATTCCGGCGACAAGACCCTGTTGCTGGTCTGCGAAGAGGGCGAGGAAGAATACGATCCCGA
>NZ_JACJKP010000025.1 GCF_016901605.1 Gemmiger formicilis | reverse complement strand
CGGCCGCTTCCTGTTTGGTGGTATCCGGGATGTCTTCCCCACGGCTCATGACCACGCAGTGGCTGCCGGGCGCTTTCTGCACATGGAACCAGAGATCCTTGCCCCGGGCGGTGTGCAACGTCAGTTTGTCGTTCTGCAGGTTGTTGCGCCCCACCAGAATTTCAAACCCATCGCTGGACATATACCGCAGGAAATCCGCCGGTTTCTGCTTGCGGTCACGCTGCTTGTAATATTTAAGGTAGCCCTGACTTTTCAGCTCTGCCCGAATTTCATTGAGGGCTGCTTCGCCGGGAGCCGACTCCACTTCATACAGCACCGTAGCCAGATACTCGATCTCGGCCTCCCCTTCCACCAGCAGTTTTTCCAGCATGGCGTGGGCGGTCTGTTTCTTTTTATAGTCCTTGAAGTATTTCTGGGCGTTTTCATTGGGTCCCAGACGCGGGTCCAGCCGGATGGTCACATCCTCGCCGGTGTAATAATTCTGCACTGTCACCTGACGGTCACCCTTGTGCATAGCCCAGAGGTTTGCCTGCAACAGCTCCCCATACAGACGCAGTGTGTCCGCCTTGGCAGACTGGGCCAGTTCTTCCCGCCGGGCCGCCTGCTTACGCACTGCGCGCTCGTGCATATTATGTACCGCTTTATAAAGTTCCCGGCTCTTCTGCCGCAGACGCTCGGCGCGATCCTTGGTAGCATAGTAATCCTCCAGCATTTCACTGTAAGTGGCATACTGGGTCAGGATGGCAGACGGACCATACTGCCGGGGCACAAAAAAGCTGAACTCTACCGGTTTAGGGGTTCCGTCCGGCTGGGGCAGACGTACCGCCGTGGGTGTACCACCCGCCGCATGCTCATCTTTGAGTTCGTCCAAAGCTGCCGCCAGACGGGTACGCTCCTCATGGTTCAAGTCGCAGGCCAGGGCAGGCGTTTCGCCCAGGGCGCGGCAGACAGCCTCCCGCACCACAATGGGTCCCACGCCGGCCACCACTTTGCCCAATGCCGAAGCCACCGGCAAATCCTTCTCGCAGGCAGCCGCCACCAGAGAGGCAGCGCTGACCGCCAGAAAATCCGGACGGTTCGGTTTAGGCGGCAGCGTATAGGGCAAACCCGGCAACAGTTGGCGAACCTCGCTGTCCTCAAAGTCAACCCGTTTGAGCGCATCAATGATGCGGCCGTCCTGTACCAGCACCAGATTGGAATACCGGCCCATCAGTTCCGCTGCCAGTGTATTGGTGACCAGGTCCCCCATCTCATTGGTGCAGCGGAAATCAAAATAGACGATCCGATCACCGGGTTCCCGCCGCAGGTCAATGAGCCGCCCACCCGTAAGATGCTTGCGGAGCAGCATGCAAAAGCCCGGCGGCGTCAGCGGATTTTCAAACGTTTCCTTTGTCAGGCAGACGCGGGCCGAACCGCTGCGGGCCGACAGCAACAGCCGGTGGGTATCGGTGCGGGTGCGCAGCGTCACCAGCACCTCATCCCGCGTCGGTTCAAAGATCTTGTCGATCTTGGCATCCAGCAGCGTGGATTTCAGCTCGTCGACAACAAGCGCCAGTGTGGCGGCATCCAAAGACATAACAATAACTCCTTCCGGCCTAAGCCGGGATCATACATTTAAATAAGTATACGGGTCAACATCAGCCGCCCCATGGCGCACCTGCAGCTGCGGGAACGCTGTATGCAGACGTGCAGCCAGTACATCGGCAATCCCCTGTTCAGTACCCCAATGGCCCGCCACCACCAGACCAACGCCCTTTTGTTTGGCCAGCAGCGCAACATGGTGGGCGGCTTCGCCGGTGACCAGGCAGTCGGCACCCTCATCGATGGCTTCCTGCAGATAACTGCCACCGCCACCGCTGACTTCTGCCAGGCAGGTGACCGGCTTGCCGCTGTCTACATATTTCACGCCGCTGTGCAGGGTACGGGCACAGAACCCGGCAATAGCAGCAACGGTGGTTTGCTGTACCGTACCGATCCGGCCGCAGTTATCAGCAAAGTTGCGGCGGTCTTCCCGGGAAATGCCCAGCAGATCGGCCAGTGTATCATTGACCCCGCCGGAGGTTGCATCCAGATTGGTGTGCATGCAGATACCGGAAATGCCGTTTTGCAGCAGCATGGCCGGTACATCTTCCGCTGTAATGCGCTTCATAGGATCAAAAATCACCGGATGATGGCTGACGATCAGCTCGCATCCTTCTGCCGCCGCTTCCCGTACCACATCGGCGGTGATATCCAAAGCAGTCAGCACCTTGGTGACCGGGCGGCCCGCATCCACCAGCAGGCCAACATTATCCCAACTGCAGGCCAGTTCCGGCGGCGCAAAAGCAGCCAGTTCCCGCAAAATTTCCTGTACCGTTACAGACATGAGCGTTTCTCCAATTCTTGTATCAAGGCATCCACCGCGTCGGCTTCCGCTCCGGGCGGCAGGCCGCGACGGTATTTCTTCAGCTTCCCGTTCTGCTGGGCGCAATAGGCGGCAAAACCCGGCTGTCCTTCGGCTTTGCCGCAAAGACATTCCAAGCCATCCGGTTCATGCTGCGCAGCTGCATAGCGGGCATTCATCACCGAATACCACCGCCCTGCCGCCTGGCAAATGGTTTCTTCCACCAGGTCAAACCCGCGGCGGGCCAGCCAGCGGCGCAGAATGCTGTGCTTGGTCGCCGGCACCAATACCAGATTATACCGGGCATCGAATACCCAGGGGGCGGCATCCAGAATTTCCGTGATGGTTTCCGCGCCCATTCCGGCAATGATGATATCATCCACTTCGCCCGGCGCCACCACCGAAAGGCCGCTTCCCAACCGGCACTGTACTTTGTCGCCATACACTGCACAGCGTCGCCGTGCTTTTTCCAGCGGGTCCGGGCGCAGGTCACAAGCCAAAACAAGCGGGCAGCGACCGCTGCCCGCCAGTGCGGCGCTTAATTTGCCGTGGTCACAGCCAATGTCCGCCGCCGCATGCCCCGGCCGTACATAGGCAAAGGCAGCGGCCAGCCGGGCATCCAGCCGCGGCTGATTACTGGTGCGCAAAATAATCGTTCAGCTGCGCAACCAGGGCGTCGGCGTCCACGCCATGGACAGCACAGGCCTGCTCCACCGTTTCGCCGTGAGCAGCCATGCAGCCCAGGCAGTGCATGCCGGTGGCCAGGAAGATGGGTACGCAGCCCTGGTTGGGGTCGTTGTTGAGGATTTCGGCAATGATGGTATCTTTCGTAACAGTCATGGGAAATGTTCCTTTCTGATTTTGATATTTTTATGAAACCGGCTGCCAGGAAGCATACAAAGCAAATCCCTGCAGCTGGGTCAACAAAGTGAGCAGCGCCACCGATAAAGCGGCGCCATGTGCGGCGCTGCGCCGCATGGCAACCAGACGATTGTTCTTCCACAAAAGCAGCGCCAAAGGCAGAACCGGCAGCAGGTAGCGTCCCTGCATGCCAAAAAGTGTCTGGTAGTTAATGGGGGTCCAGTTGAGCGCCGCCGCCAGCACCGCCAGCACAACGCAAACCAGAATACCCGCCACACCCCAGCAAGTACGCCGGGCCAGCAGGGGCTTTTGTTCCTGTTCCGGCGTTGCCGCCGCCAAAAGCGCCAGCACCAGACCGACACCCAGCACCCAGCTGACATCAATGCGGTAGACAATGGGCTCACCCAGAGTCGTACCCAGCAGCCCCTGCAGCCACAGTCCTGCCTGTTCCGGCAGTGTGCGCAGCAACAATTTCAGGGTTGCGGGCAGATTGCGGCAGATATAGCCAAAGGAGAAGGTCCAGACAGAATCTCCGTTAGGTTGGAACTGCAGCAGCTGGTCCGGCGTCAGGCCGCCGCCCATGTGGGAAAGCAGATACACACCGCCAACTGCACCACAAACCACCAGCGCCGCAAGGCCGCCTTTGAACCAGCGCAGCCGGGCAGGATTATTCCGTACCCGGGAATACAACCAGCCGATCACCACCAGCAGGACAACACCTGCCAGCGCAGCCGCGGCCAGCAGCATACGGTTCATATCGCGGGCAGCATACACAAGCGCCGACAGATTGACAGCCGTCCAAAGCACCGCCGCCAGCAGGAGCACGCCCAGCTGAACAAAGCGGCCGGGATAGCAGGAGATTCCCCGCAGTGTAACCGTGGGGGACGCCGGCGCCTTGCGCGGGTCCAGATTCCGGGCCGGGATGGCCAGGCACAGCAAAACCACCGGAAGATAGATCGCCTTGGCAGGCGCTACCGCCGCCCCTGCCACCACCAGCAGCACCAGCTGCCAGCGTGCCGCGCGGCGCTGCCGCAGCGACATGCAGAGGGAAACAAACAGGAACACCGTTCCCAGCACTCCTGCATCCGGCGAAAGGCTGCCTGCCAGCTGCAGCGACATAGGCAGCAGCGCAACACAGGCGAACAGCCCCCGCAAAACCGCCGGGGCCAACGCCACCGCCGCCGTTGCCAGGACCAGATACACCAGCAGGTTGGCCATGCGGCCATACCACAGCATAGTATAAAAATTCTTGCCTTGCAGACGGGCCAGCCAGATACCGGCAGCCTGCACCCAATAGTTGGCATTGCCCTGCCCGGCTTCCGCCTCGCTGACTTCCGTCAGCGCATTGGGGCTGCCGTGGCCCTGCATTTTTGCCAGAGCCTGAGACTTATAGGCAAAAATACCGATTTCTCCGGTCTTGGTACCAAAGTACGGCGCATCGCAGGTACGGACCAGCAACTTGCCATCTACCGTGGCTGTCTGCTGGCCGCTCCAGCTGCTGGCCAGTTCATAGGCCGCCGCCAGATGGGTATATTCATCCGGTGCCACCAGAGCCGGTGTAACCTGAGTAAAAGTATACCCCAGTACAAGCCCCACAACCGCCACCATGAGCGCAAGAGGCAGGTGCAGCATCGCAAGCAGCACCGCCGCAAAAGCAGCCACTGCCAGCGGCATGGCCAACTGGCGCGCCAATGTACCGGGCCACTGACCAGAATAATCCGCCACACGCTGTACCGCCAGGGTGGCATCCATGGACTCGCCGTCGGTGGTACCGTTGTACAGGGCCATCTGCTCCACGGCCCCCTCGCTGGCCCACAGTCCCAGCGGGCCATCCCATTCCACCTCATTATAAAGGTGTACGGTCAGGGTTTCGTCCTGCTGCGCCACATAGCCGTTGTCGGTCGTAAACTCCGTAAAGGTATCGTCAAAAATGTTCAGGAAATTGCCTGCCGATTGCAGGATCTGACGTCCCTCTTCATTATATACATCCACCATGACCATGCCGGATTTGTACAGCTGCCCATGGGTGCTGAACTTGAGGCGCACGCCGTAGAAAGCCTGTCCGGCTTTCAACGGAATTTCCTGGGTAAGGCCCTCTTCCGGCAGATCAATGATCTGGCTGTATTCATCGTTGATGATTTCATAGACAGGTTGTTTGCCCAAACGTTCCTGCAGGTCGTAAGCGACCCATTGGCAGAGAAACCACACGGCGCAGCCCGCCAACAATGCCCCTACCAAAGCGACAAGTCCCCGGCGAACAGGGGGTAACTTCGACATTCCGGATCGCCGCCTTTCTAAAAGGATTTGCGTAAACCGCTGTTATTATACCGCAACCGCGGCAAAAGCGCAAATCGTTATTGCCGCCGGTACAGATACCAGGTGACGGTACCCTCTCCCCCATCATAACTGCACTGATCAATACAATGGTACCGGGGGAACCGGTCCTGGAGGTTCCCCGCCAGAGCCACCACGTAGCCCACACCGCCGTTTTCCATCAGGGCATCCTGTTCCGTCCACTGTTCCTGCAGCGGCATGTTGGTCACGCAGAAATACCGGCAGGGCGGCAGCACGCCGGATGCCGTGTAAAATCCCCCGTCCAGGGTCCCGTAGTTGAGTACCGTTGCCTGGGGTGTTTCCTGAATTTGTTCCGCAAAGCGAACCTGCGGCATAGAATCGGCAGGACGCCCGCGCAACGGTGCATTGGGGCTGCTTACCCAGCAGAAAATCAGGCCCAACACAAGCCCCACACCGGGCAGCACAAAGCCAAGTGCTCCCGGGCTGTTTCTGTTGGCCGTCATTTTGGCTGCCAATACCGTGAGAGGCACAAGCCCCAGCGGGGCAAACACAGCCAACACCAGGCCATAGTATACAAGGTAACCGCCCATCAGGCTGGTACCGGCCAAACCGACAGCCAGCAGGCAAACCGCAGCAGCCGCGCCCCATCGACGCGACCACCCGGCCCACAGGAAAAACAGCAGCAAAAGGGCCGCTACGGGCAGCGCGTCCCGCACCGCCCACCATATATGTTGTACCAGCGCCCCCACACCGCCGCCGGTACCGGAATACAGGAAGAGATTGTCATAAAAATAGGCAGTAAACCAATCCTTCAGGGCGCCATGTATTCCAAAATAAAGGACCCACGGCAGCGTGGCAAGCGCCATACCGACCAGATAGATCCCGCAGCTGCGCCCCAGTTCTTTCCACCAGCCGCGGCGACCATAAAAAACTGCCAGTACCAGGACCCACACCAGATAGAACCCCAGCACGGTGTACTTGAGCCAGAGCGCACACCCCGCCAGCACACCTTGCAGCAAAACCATACGCCGAGACATCCGGCTATTTTGCACCAGCACCGCAAGCAGGCCGTACAGTGCTGCCGCCAAAAAGGGCAGCAAAAACTCTTCGGCACTGCCGCCATGGGAGAAGGACCGCCCCGCAGCGATTGCCGCTGCGGGAAGCATTGCCCAGGCGGGGTGCAGTTCCCGACCTGTCAAAAGGGATGCGGTCTGCAGCCCAAAGCCCAAAAACACCGCAAAAGCAGCAATTTCCAGTACCAGCACACCGGTAAAGCCGGTGTGGTCCAGCAGCCAGCCTATGCCGTAGAGCAGATACAGAACCGGGCCTTTGTGGTCAAACACATCCCGGTACAACACCTTACCGTTGAACATGGATTTGCCCATGGTAAAAAAGATGTTGGCATCCATCCAGTCATTGAGCACAAGCAGAGGAGAAGATTTGCTGCAAAGCAACAGCACGGCGGCAGCAATGACCACGCACCACACGGCACGGGTTGCATTTTTCAGGCGCGGCATCGGCATACCTCCCAAAACAAACCGCGCCCCAGTCGAAGCCGACCGGGGCGCGGAGTGGAAATTCAAACTCGTTTTACACGTTTATACGCGCAAATCAGCCGTTCTCTTTCATCTTCGCGAAGCACTCGCTGCAGTAGACCGGGCGGTCCTCACGGGGCTGGAAGGGAACCTTGCAGGCTTTGCCGCAGCTGGCGCAAACAGCGTCGAACATCTGGCGCTCACCACGGGTGGCGTTCTTGCGGGCATCGCGGCAGGGCTTGCAGCGCTGGGGCTGGTTCTCGAAACCACGGCTGGCGTAGAACTCCTGCTCGCCGGCAGTCCAGACGAACTCCTTGCCGCAATCCTTGCATACCAAAGTCTTGTCTTCGAACATAATGGGTATCTCCTCTGTTTGTATTTGCCCGCGGAAGAATCTAAACCAACGCATCTGGAATGGTCCAACGAACTGATTTTAGGCGCTACTGGGGGCAGGTTGATATATGACCAGGCAATTTTGCCTGAATCCTGAGTGGGATCACTCGTCGCGCAGTTTGCGGCGGGCGCGGGCCAAGGCGTTGGCCACAGCTTTGGGGGTGGTTCCCAATTCCTGTGCCGTTTTGGCTGCAGGTTGACCATGCAGACTGGCCACCAGAACACGGCGTTCCAATGCAGACAATTCCGTCTGCATACGCTGCAGCGTATCGGCGTATCGTTCCCCGGCAATGGCCAGTTCTTCCGGCCCCGGCTGGGGAATATTCTCCGCATCCGGCAGCGGCACGCTGAAATTCAGCGGCGCATGCTTTTTGCGCAGAGCCGCACGCTGCGCATCCTGCTGCGCATGGCGAATGCAGGCTGCCGCATACGGTGCAAAAGGTGTTCCCGCTGCCGGTTTATACCCCCGTACAGCCTGAAACAGACCAATCAGTCCTTCCTGCACAGCGTCTTCGAAGTCGAGACCGGGTGCCCGGCAGACCGCCGCCCCCTTGCGGATGGCAGGCATCATACGGGCAATCAGCGCGGCAAGCGCCGTCTCCTCCCCCTGCTGTGCGCGCACAAGCAGGTCATCGTCAATTTTTTGCATGAAAAATTCTCCACCGGGCAGATGCGAACATCTCTATAATAGCCGTAACGGCGGCGTTTGTCAACATTTTTTTATGCAGCCTGCCAAAGGATTCCGCTGGTGTTTTGTGCAGTACGGGGCTTGTAATTCCACCGGCAAACTGCTATACTTTACCGTAAAGGCAAAAGGGAGTAGGCGGCACGGTTCTGTCCTTACCGGCAGGCTGTGCGTTTGGCTTCGTCATCCCGGGCGCAGACCCCGGAGCCATACCCAAGCACTGAGACTTTTGCCGCGGCGGGAAGCCCCTGCTGCGGCAAAGGTCTTTTTTTCTCCCTTTCCACAATATAAGGAGGAATTCCGTATGAATGTCGCGCAAACCTTTGCCGGTCTGTTCGCCAACTTCGGCAACCTGACCTGGCAGATGGTAGTCATGTGGGCCATTGGCGGCCTGCTGATCTACCTGGGCATCGTCAAAAAGATGGAGCCGAGCCTGCTGCTTCCCATGGGCTTTGGCGCCATCCTTGTGAACCTGCCCCTTTCGGGCGCCATCACCCAGGGGGACACCGAAGGCCCTATTACCGCTTTGTTTGAAGCCGGTATGTCCAACGAACTGTTCCCGCTGCTGCTGTTCATCGGCATCGGTGCCATGATCGACTTTGGGCCGCTGCTGGAAAAGCCCTGGCTGATGCTGTTTGGTGCTGCCGCCCAGTTTGGCATCTTCTTCACCCTGGCGGTGGCCGGTCTGTTCTTTGATCTGCCCGATGCCGCTTCCATCGCAGTGATCGGCGCGGCAGACGGCCCCACGGCCATCTTTGTAGCCAACACGCTGAACAGCAAGTATCTGGGCGCCATCATGGTAGCCGCTTACAGCTATATGGCCCTGGTTCCCATTGTGCAGCCGCCGGTGGTCCGCCTGTGCACCACCAAAAAAGAGCGGCTGATCCGCATGGCCTACCGCAAAGGCAGCGTGAGCAAGACCACCAAGATCCTGTTCCCCATCGTGGTCACGGTCCTGGCCGGTCTGGTAGCCCCTGCCAGCGTGGCGCTGGTCGGTTTCCTGATGTTCGGCAACCTGATCCGGGAATGCGGTGTGCTGAATTCCCTGTCTGAAACGGCACAGAATGTACTGGCCAACCTGATCACCATCGTTTTGGGTCTGACGGTAGCCGGCCAGATGACCGCCGATAAATTCGTCAAGCCCGATACGCTGCTGATTCTGGCGCTGGGTCTGGTCGCCTTTGTCTTTGATACTGCCGGTGGTGTGATGTTCGCCAAACTGCTGAACCTGTTCCTGCCGGCCGACAAGAAGATCAACCCCATGATCGGTGCTGCGGGTATCTCGGCCTTCCCCATGAGCGGGCGTGTTGTCAACCAGATGGGGCTGGCGGAGGACAACCAGAACTTCCTGCTGATGTATTCTATCAGCGTCAACGTTTCGGGCCAGATCGCGTCGGTCATTGCCGGCGGTCTGATCCTGACCCTGATGGGCATGTAAGGAGGATTTTGCCATGAATGTTGCTTCTTTGGCTACCACCCTGCCGATGCTGCTGGTCGGCATGCTGGGCATCTTTCTTGTGATCGGTGTGATCATCCTGGTGGTTACTTTGCTCAACAAGATTTTCAGCAGCAAAGGCGAGTAATCATTCTTTTAACAGAAAAATCCCCGGCAGCCGTTGGCTGCCGGGGATTTCTTGTATTTATCTTTTCATCAGGCCGGGTCTTTGGCAACAAAGACGATGCCCACCGCGCGGGGACCTACGTGGGTGCCGATGGTGGCGCCAATCTGGCAGGTACGCACCCCGTCCAGTTTCAGGTTCTGGGTCAGGTAGTGGTGCACAGGGCCTGCCATTCCCTTCTCGTCGCTGTACAGCACCGTGCAGGAATAATTGGTATCCACGCCGCCCATCTCATCCAGCTGCTTGAACATCGAAACCAGCGCACCGGGACGGCCACGTCCCTTGCCCGCCAGTTTCACGGCACTTTCATACAGGGCAATGACCGGTTTGATGCCCAGGGCACCGCCCACCAAAGCCACAGCTGCCGGGACACGGCCGCCCTTCTGCAGATGCTTGAGGCTGTCTACCACCGCCACAATGCGCACACGCTTTTTGAAGCGTTCCAGTACATCGACAATCTGTTCGGCAGAAAGGCCCATATCCCGCAGGCGCAGCGCCTCCCGGACGATCAGTGCCTCACCCTGGGTCGCCGTTTCGGAGTCGACCACATACACGGGCGTGTCCACATCCGCCGCGGCCAGAGTTGCACACTGGAAGGTGCCGGACAGTTTCTGGCCAACGGTAATAACGATGGCTTCATCCCCGGCCAGTTCCGCATCGGTGTAAGCGTCGATAAACGCCGCCGGGCTGGGCTGGCTGGTGCGGGGCAGTTTGCTGTCGGCAGCAAGGCGCTCAAAGAACTCGTCCTTGGTCATCTGGCCGTCATCCTCGATGGACGAACCATCCTCAAAGGTGATTGCCATGGGTACAACCACAACGCCGGGGGCCTGCTGCTCCTGGGGCGTCAGGTCGGCTGCGGAATCGGTAATGATACGAATCATAAGTTATCCCTCACTTTTTGTATGGTTCGGTGGCAAATGCCGGTTTACGTGTTGTTGTCTTCTTGCAGCCCCAGAATGCCGGCGGCTGACTCCGGGTCAAGCTGCTGGACGGATTCCAGTTTCCGGGTGATGGCGCGGCTGCGCGGGCCGATCAGTTCTTCCAGATCGGAGCCAGTCTGGTTCAGGTGGCGCTGCATCTGCTGCAGCCCCGCGCCGAATTTTTCGAACTCCGTTTTGACTGCCCCCAGAATGGTCCAGACTTCGCCGGACCGTTTCTGAATGGCCAGGGTGCGGAAGCCCATCTGCAGTGCATTGAGCAGCGCGGCCATGGTGGAAGGACCTGCCACCGTGATCTGGTAATCCCGCTGCAGGATTTCGGTCACCCCGCTGGATACCACCTCCGCATAAAGTCCTTCAAAGGGCAGGAACAGAATGCCGAAGCTGGTGGTATAGGGCACCTCGATGTATTTTTCGTGAATATCTTTTGCTTCCTGGCGCAGCACATTGTACAGGGCTTTGCGCATGGCTGCCGTAGCGGCCGCGTCGCCGCGCTGCTGGGCTGCCTGCAGGTGCGCATAGGTATCGCCGGGGAACTTGGCATCAATAGGCAGCCATACCGTACCGCTCTGCCCCGGCAATTTGACGGCAAATTCCACCCGGTTGTTGCTGCCCGGTACCGTGGCAACGTTGCGTTCATACTGCCCGGGCGCCAGAATCTGTTCCAGAATTGCCCCCAGCTGCACTTCGCCCAGAATGCCGCGGGTCTTTACCCCCGACAGCACCTGTTTGAGACTGCCCACATCGGCGGCCAGATTCTGCATCTCGCCCAGGCCCTTATAGACCTGTTCCAGCTGCGCGCTGACAGTACGGAACGAATCATTGATGCGCTTTTGCAGAGTATCCTGCAGCTTTTCTTCCACCGTACCGCGGATTTCATCCAGCTTTTTGTTGTTGTCGGCACGGATCACATTCAATCCCTGCACCAATGCACCGCGTACTCCGTCCAACCGCACAGCGTTGGAATCTTCCAGGTTTTTCAGCCGATTTTCCAGCATGGTCAGCTGGGCAAGCAGCGCGTCGTTGGCAGCTTGCTGCCGTGCAGCCCCCGCGCGATCAATGGATTCCAGCCGGTCGGTACTGGCAGCCGCGTTCTGACGCTGGTTTTCAGCCAGCACCGAAGAAAAATCCCGCAGGCTGGCGGTGGTTGTACGAGCAGTTTCCCCCTGCATGGCACGCAGCTGCTCTGCCAGCAAATCTGTTTCGCTTTGCAGGACCGGCGTCATGGCACGGACAATGTCATCGGCGGTATCCCCTTTGGGGGCACGGCGGCCGCTGCGTACCAGCAGCACCGCCAGAAGAACATCCCCCAGCACCGCCAAGGCCAGCAGGACATATAACATCCAATTCATCTATCGAATCCTTCCGGCTGCCTTGCGCAAAGTATAGCACATACGGCAGCCTGATACCAAGTACAAGTGTTCAATCTTTTGCTGTGTGACCACAGGTTTTATGCTTTCATCAGAATCCACCCGCTGGACGTTTCGGTCACGGTATAGTCATAGCGTCCGCAGAAAAATTCCACCACATCCGGATATTTGCTCTCCACAAACACTGCGTCGGGCTGTTTTTCCGGCATACGGTCATAATACAGCCCCAGCTGGTCCTTGCTCTTTTCCCGGATGCCGTCATTCAGCTGCATCCAGGTGGAGAACCCGCCTACTCTGGCCGGACTGGCCAGATACAGCCAGCTATGACGGCTGACAAACAGCACATGCTGCTCTTTACCCAGTGTACGCAGCGGTTCAATATCCGCCAGCATCGTATTGTATTCTTCCGCCAATTCCGCATCGGTATAGATGCCTGCCTCGGGACCTTCTTCCAGCAGCATGGTCAGTTTGGCAGGTTCCTCTTGCCAGAATACCCCGTACCACCGCATAACGGCTTCCGATCCCAGCTGTACCGTCAGCACCAAAGCCAGTACGATCAAAGCGCCCCGGGCCGGATTCTGCTGCCGCTGATGCCACAGCGCCGCAAAGGCACTCGCCAGCAGCACAATGCTGGCCACTGCCGCCACCGTAGACGCCGAAGAGATTGCGTAGAACTTCTGATTGGAAGCCAAACTGATGGCAAAGGCATAAATCATGCCCGGTGCCCACAGCCAGCGCAGCAAACGCCGGTCAGTTTCCTGCCCTGCCGTTGCCACCGCAAAAGGCGCACAGAGGTTGATGGAAAACATAAAGAAGTTGATGTAAGGCGAATCGAGCCAGAAAGAGATCTGAAACCCAATTGCCAGCAGCCCGGACAACAGCAGATACCAAGCCCCATGTTCCCGGCGGGACCGATCCCGCCAGCACACTACAGCCAGCACCGCCAGCAAGGCGAACAAAACCGGTGCCGCCGGTGTACAGAACAGCAGCCCCGCCCCAAAACTTTCCGAGGAGCGGTCGGTGCTCTGCAACATCGTCTTTAAACCTTTTAAAAAGAGGATGGGACCCGTACGGGTAAACACAATGGTGAGGAACACCACCGCCAGAGCGGCAATCCCCGCTGTAAACGGCGCAAAAAAGGATGTAGGCAGCGTACGGCGGCGCAGCCAGAGAATCAGCAGCAGAATGTAACCTACCGTCAGGAAGGGGCAGCACAGTACCGCTGCCGCAAACAGTACCCCAGCTGCCGCCGTCTGTGCCGTCTGGTGGTGCTGCATGGTGACGACAATGGTCCCGGCCAGCGTCAGGAAGAAAATTCCCAAAGAATTATAGGACAACGCGCTGATATTGTACGGCGCAAACAGCAAAAAAGCGACCGCCGCCAACGCCGCCCCCAGAGGGGCCAGCCGGCGCAGGCGCCAGTAAAGAAACACTGCCGCCAACGCCTGGGCTGCCACATACAGATACCGGAACGTCAGGATAATGCCATCGGTGCCGCCTTGCAGCCATTCCACCAAGCCCACCAGGGGCGCTGTGAACAGAGCAAAAAACTGCGCAAGATTCCATTCCTGGGCTACCGGCGCATCCCCCTGCCAGAACCTTTGGGCCGTGGTCAGGTAAAAGCTTTCGTCATAGTAGCCAAACCCGTACCGGCATTTGGCCACCAGCAGCAGTACCGCCAGTACCGCCAGCACAGCAAAGGCAAAATCGGCACGGTGTTTTTTCCAAATCAGTCTGTGCACGGTTTGCCTCCTATCGGATCAGCAGCAGCGCCACGCCTGCCGCCCCTATGACCAGCGCCAGCAGTTCGGTGTCAACGCTTTTGCGTTCCAGTACATCGCTTGCCGGGTTATACCACACTTGCACGCTTTTTCCTTTTTGTGTGCTGTGATCAAACCAGAAAGAATCGTTGGTTTCCCGTTCCAGGCGTTCCCCGTTCACATAAATCTCTACCAGATAGCGGTACCCGCCCGCCCCGGACCGGGGGCTGGTACTTCTGGCTTTGCGGCATTCAAGAATACGCCCGGGCAGCAGCACGGCCCCCCGTACGGTACGGTATTTTTCCCACAGAGCCAGCGCCGCCAGCACCAGGAACACAACGCCCAGAACCCTGTAAAAAATCATCAGTTGAATTGGCATAATGGATTTCCTTTTTTGACTGAAAGGTAATTTTCGTATTCTATTATAATACAGCCCTTTCCCCAAAGGTGCAAGTGCCGCCCGGAAATATCCCCCTCTCTGTCCGCAGCCCCCGCGGGGCGGCTGCTTTCCCTGTTTAAAGTATTGACTAAATTGGGCACATTTGCTAGAATGAATCTAACAGTGGTCCGATCTTAAAACAATTTGAACAAAAAAGAAGGAGGCGCCTATGCGCCCGGAAAACCCGAAGCAAAATGAACGTGTCACCGCCTTGTATGAGGCGATTCTACGACTGAACACCCTGGATGAGTGCATCCAATTCTTTGACGATCTGTGCGCTGTGACCGAACTGCGCACCCTGGAACAGCGTTACGCCGTAGCCGGCTGCCTGCTGCAGGGCAAAGTATACAGTGAGATCCGCCGCGAAACCGGTGCTTCCAGCGCCACGGTCAGCCGGGTCAACCGTATGCTGAACTTCGGTACCGGAAGTGTGGCGGCCAGTGTCCGCTACGATCTGTCTCAAAAGAAAACGGATTCCGACGAATCATAAGGAGGAGGAACCATGTCTGTTTCCATTACCGAGTTCGGCAAGAGTACCAGCGGCGCATCCGTCCAGCTTGTCGTTCTGAAAAACAGCCAGTTGGAAGTGCATCTGCTGACCTACGGTGCACTGATCCACAAAATTCTGGTACCGGACCGCAAGGGCAACCCGGTTGACGTTGTGCTTGGTTACCCCACCGTGGAAGATTACGAACTGAACACCGATTTTATGGGCACTGCGGTAGGCCGTTTTGCCAACCGCATTGGCGGCGCACAGTTCCCCCTGTATGAAGAGATCGTCCATGTAACGGCCAACGAAGCGGGCAACTGCCTGCACAGCGGCCTGCACGGGTTCAGCCACACCGTATTTTCGGTGGAAGTTACCCCCGGGGAAAGCGACAGCGTCACCATGACCGCCCGCAGTGCCGACGGCACCGACGGATTCCCCGGCAATCTGGATCTGGAAATCCAGTACAAGCTGGTGAACAGAGGGCTGATGATCCAGTACTCCGCCACCACCGATGCCCCCACCGTTTGCGGCCTGACCAACCACAGCTATTTCAATCTGAACGGGCATACCAGCGGCACCGCCCTGGGGCACCGGCTCAGCGTTGATTCCGATGCTTACCTGGAGATGGACAATGCCAGCATTCCCACCGGCCGCAAAGTGCCCGTTGCTGGCACGCCGATGGATTTTACCGAAGAAAAGACCCTGGGTCGGGACATTGAAGCCGACTACCAGCCTTTGAAGGCCACCGGCGGCTACGACCATTGCTTTATCATCCGTGACTCCGGCCTGCGCCACGCCGCTTGGGTCACCGGCCCGCAGACCGGCATCCGGATGGAAGTTCTGACCACCCTGCCCGGTATGCATCTGTATTCGGCCAACTTCCTGGCTCCGGTAACCGCCTGCAAGGATGGTGCACAGTATCAAAAGCGGGATGCCATCTGCTTTGAAACCGAGGAATTCCCCGATGCCCCCAATCATCCGGAATTCCCCGATGCCACCCTGCTGCCGGGGAACACTTACAGCTCTACCACCATTTACCGGTTTGATCTGGCCCCGCAATAATACAAACAAAAACAGCCTGCCCGAACGCATCGGGCAGGCTGTTTTTTATGATTCCAGACTATACAGGCGGCCGCTGTAAGCAGGCAGCGTGACCTTCCACTTTTTGCCGTCCTTCACCGTAACCGATGTGCGGCGATGAGGCATTTCGGTCGTACCGCCCCAGCATTGCCAGTCGGTATCCAGCAACAGCGTCAGTTTGCCGGCAGGCAGTTCCAGCGTATAGTTTTCCAGTGTTTCATCGCCAAAGTTAAACACAGCCAGCACACTGCTTTCCCGGCCCTGCCGCAAAATCGCACAGGCATTGTATTCCGGATGGTCACAGTCCAGCCAGCGGAATGCCGCGGGATCATATTCCCGGGACCAGAATGCCTCATTCTCCAGGTAGGCCCGGTTCAATGCCGCCCGGAAATGGCGGAATGCATCATGGTTGGGATATTTCAGCACCATCCAGTCCTGTTCCCGGCTTTCGTCCCATTCCCGCAGTTGGGCAAACTCATTGCCCATAAAATCCAGCATCTTGCCGGGATGAACGGCCATGTACAGGTACAAGGCCCGGGCCTGGGGGAACTTTTCCTCATAGTCACCGTACATTTTTTGTACGATGGTCGCTTTGCCGTGCACGTTTTCGTCGTGACTGAAGGGTAAGATATAATGTTCGTTCCAGGCATAGACCATGGAGAAAGTCAGGCGCCCCAGATTTTCCTTGCGTTCCTCGCTGGTCTTTTTGAAATAGTCCAGGGTATCGTTCATCCAGCCCAAGTCCCATTTGTAGTCAAAACCCAGACCACCATATTCCACCGGCGCCGTAACTTTGGGATAGTTGCTGGAGTCTTCCGCAATCAAAATGGCGGTAGGGTGCCGCTGCTGCAACCCGCGGTTCATGCCCTTGAGGAATTCCAGGGTAGAACCGTTCACCCCGCGGGCAGGGTCCCCCTGCCAATAGATCAGGCGGGATACCGCATCCATCCGCAGGCCGTCCGCATGGAACACCCGCAGCCAGTAATCTGCACAAGATTGCAAAAAGCACCGGATCTCGCCCCGGGAATGCATAAAGTTGCAGCTGCCCCATTCGCTTTGCCCCACGGCTGCTGCGGGGTATTCATACAGCGGCGTGCCGTCAAAGTTTTTCAGCCCGTACGCATCCACCGCAAAATGGACCGGTACAAAGTCCAGAATCACACCAATACCTTCCAGGTGGCAGGCATTGATGAACTGCACCAGTTCGTCCGGGGTACCGTACCGGCTGGTGGGCGCATAAAAACCCGTCACCTGGTAACCCCAGCTGCCGTCAAAGGGGTGTTCCGCCAGCGGCATCAGCTCAATATGGGTGTAGCCGTTTTCCTTGCAGTAGGCAGGCAGCTTTTGGGCCAGTTCCCCATACGTATACCAGCTTCCGTCCGGTTTGCGCTGCCAGCTCCCGGCATGTACTTCGTAAATATTCAGCGGGCGGTCAAAGCATTTGCTCCGCGACATCATCCACTGTTCATCCGTAAACCCCTGCGGCATTCCGGCAATGATGCTGCGCCCGTCCGGCCGCAGCGTCATGGCAACACCGTAAGGATCACAGTGGGCCACGGTTGTTCCATCCGCACCGGTAACCAGATACTGATAGCACATACCGGGTACTGCCCCGGGTACGTCTGCCTCCCACACCGCCGAACGTGTTTGCCGCAGATCAGCGGTTCCGAATGTACTTTCCACCTGAATGCGGCGCGCCGCAGGTGCCCACACGGCAAAATGCGTACCGTTTTCTCCCGGATGCGCACCGAAAAATTCGTAGGCGTCAAAGGCACGCCCTGTGTAAAAATCCTGCAGTTCCATGGAGAATATCCTCCGTTTTTGTAGTGGTAAGACCGTGTGCAACGGTCCCGAAGTAAAAAAATTGTACCATACCCGAAGGTATAGTACAAGCACATTTTTGAACACAGTGTTCAAAGTAAATTATATTTTCAGAAGCGCCTTGGCAATGTTAAAATAGACCAGCAAAGTTGTGGTATCCACAATGGTGGTAATCAGCGGCGAAGCCATTACCGCCGGGTCGATCTTCAGTTTTTCTGCCAGAACGGGCAGTACACCGCCGATGAGCTGGGAAAGCAACACCGTACAGATCAGCGTCAGGCAGACGACCAACGCCACCGGTGCCGCGATGCGGTCGAACAGAAGCAACTTGGCAAAGTTGCACGCCGCCAAAGTCACACCACAGAGCAGCGCCACCCGGCACTCCCGCCAGAGGATACGCGGCAGATCATGGGGGGTGATATCGCCCACCGCCATGCCGCGGATGATGGTGGAGGTACTTTGGCTGCCCGCGTTGCCGCCCGCGTCGGTCAGCATGGGAATGTAGGCTGTCAGCACCGTGACTGCCGCCAGGGCGCTTTCATACCCGCGGATGACCAGGCTGGAGAACGTGGCACTGATCATAAGGAAAACCAGCCAGGGGGCACGGCTCTTGTACAAATCCCACATGGACTGTTTAAAGTAGGGTTTATCCGACGGGCCAATGGCGTTCATCTTGGCAAAGTCCTCGCTGGCTTCGTCCTGCAAGATGGAGATAGCGTCATCAATGGTGACAATACCCACCAGGCGCTTTTCGGCATCCACAACGGGAATGGCCAAAAATCCGTATTTTTCAAACAGCTGGGAAACATCCTCCTGGTCGGTGGTGGTGCTGACGCTAACCACATTGGCATCCATCATATCCCGGATCAGACGGGCTGCGTCCTTTTCCAGCACCAGCGCCCGCAGCGATACCACACCGATGAGTGTACGGTCTTTGTCGGTAACATAGCAGTTGTTGATGGTTTCTTTGTCAATGCCGTTGGCCCGGATGGAGTCCATGGCCTGGGTCACCGACATATCCGGCCGCAGTTCCATGAACTCGGTGGTCATAACACCGCCGGCAGAATCCTCGGGATATTTGAGCAGTTCGTTGATCATGCGGCGGGTCGCGGGATCGGCCTGGGCCAGAATACGCTTGACGACGCTGGCGGGCATCTCTTCGACCAGATCCGTCGCATCGTCGACGAACAATTCATCCACAACAGCCTTCAATTCCTTGTCGGTGAGGCCGTCGATGAGATTTTGCTGGGTCTCGGGGGTCAGTTCGGCAAAAATTTCCGCCGCCAGGTCCTTGGGGCACAGGCGGAACAGCACCGGCAGTTTTTCCGGCGGCAGGTCCTCAAACACCGCGGCAAGGTCGGGAGCGGGCAAGGTTTCCATAACATCACGCAGGCTCTGGTACTTTTTGGCGTCGTCCAAATTGGCCAGCATGGTCTTCAGCGTCATGATTGCAGTATCAGACATAAAAAAGCTGCCTCCTTTTCGGCGGCAGCCCATTCCAACGTATTCTTTGGGGCAATGCAAAGCACAGCCCGGCTATGCACTATACAAATGCACAGCTAAGCTTCCCAAAACACCACTGGATGGCTGCCATATTGATATATCGGTACACAGGACTGGGACTACTGGGCGTATCCATGACAACCACCTCTCTTGATGTTGAATTTGGGCACGAAACTTCATACCCGTTAACACTTTACCACCCCCTGCCCCATTTCGTCAAGCCCAAAACCTACAATTTCCAAGAAAAAACTCCCCGTGCCGTGCACAGGGAGGAAAACGCTTCTCATAAGTCCCGGTTTTACACCGGTACGCTATTTTTTTACATGACCAGTTCCCGGAAATAGTGGGTATTGACACTTTTATCCTGCTCCGCCAATTTGGCAATGCAGGCATCCAGCGTATGGGCAATATCATCCAGGCTGCGCCATTGGGAAGCCTGGGGTTTGACCTCCCGTTCCAGCCAGGGGGCGATTTCGGTATGGGAACAGGCCCCCTCAATCAGGTAGGCACCCTCCCGCGCAGGCTGGGTCTGGGGCACATACTGTTCGGCGCTGCCCAGTGTGGTCAGCACAAATTGCCCCTTGCGGTTGCGGCCGCCCACCAGCAGGCGCACCCCCACCGGCTGCACCCGCACCGAAGGCGCTTTCTGGCGCAGGACCTTGACCACTTTTTCCAGGGTCAGGTACTGGGTATCGTATTCATCCAACGCATTGATGATCTGCACAGCCGCCAGCGTATCCCCGGCAAAACCAACGATCACATTGCGGTTCACCTTGCGGACTTTGGGCACATCCTCGTTGACCACTTTGGGTTCCCGACCGGTGATCGGTTCTTCCACCATGCGGCCATCACTGACCATGGCGCAGAAGGCCTCGCCGCAAACAGCTAAAATCGCACTCATAAGGCAACTTCCTTTATTTATAGTTCAGTTTGGCAGGCATTGCTGCCGGTTGCTATTGTACCATAAAAACAGGGCGCACCGCAAGGTGCGCCCTGTTCCCAACCGATTTACTTGCTGACCTTGAGCAGATCGGCACCCGGCTCTACCGCGCCGGAAGCAACCAGTTCCACGTCCTTGAAGTCATCGGTGTTGGTAACAACGGTGATGACAACCGCGGGATGGTTGGCTGCCGCGATCTTGGCGAGATCCATCTCCAGCAGCAGCTGGCCCTTCTCGATCTTATCGCCTTCCTTGACTTTGGGGCTGAAGCCGTCGCCCTTCATCTCGACAGTATCAACGCCAACGTGGATCAGGACTTCCACGCCGCCTTCACCCTGGATGCCCAGAGCATGGCCGCTGTCGGGGGCCTGGGTCACGGTGCCGCTCACCGGAGCAAAGACCTTGCCTTCAGAGGGATCGATGCCGCAGCATTTGCCCAGGATGCCCTGTGCAAACACTTCGTCGGGAATCTGTTCCATAGGAACAACCGTGCCTTTGGCGTCCGCCGCCAGCATCATCGGAAAAGTGGGGGCTGCCGGAGCAGCTTCCGGCTTCTTTTTCAAGAAATCAAAAAATCCCATGATGTACTACTCTCCTTTATCAGTCCCGCGGCGCGGGCAAATGGTACAGGCTTATTATACAGCGTACACCGGCAGAAAGCAACGAAAAATTGGTTTCTCACAAAAGTTCTTTCACCGCGCGGATCGCCTGCCAGGTAATGGCGGCCATCTCCGCCGGGGGCGGCTGGTACCCCTGTACCTGCCAGGCGGCTATGCTGCCGAAACAGCCGTCCACCGCAAAGGCCAGCAGATACTGCTGGCGGGGCGTTCCCCCATCCGGCGCCAGCTGGCCCAGGCAGCGCTTGGCAATCATATCCTTGGCGCTGCGGGTAAACTCCGACTCCCAGCTTTTTCCGTACAAAGCACGGCATACATCCGGATTGTCATTCAGATAGGTAAACAATGCCACCAACGCGGGCGGCACATCATCCTGCGAGATATTGGGCACCAGCGCATCCATCAGATCACAAAGATGATCGAGCTGGGCGGCCTCCATCTGTTCCATCAGTGCATAAATGTCGGCATAATGGAAATAGAACGTACCACGGCTGATCCCGGCAAGTTCCGTCAATTCACGAACCGTGATCTCCCGCAGGTCCTTTTGCTGCAGCAGGCTGATCAATGCCTGATACAACCGCTGCTTGGTCATGCGCACACTACGATTGGCATCGCCTTTGGCGTTCATCGCATGCACCACCTTTCGAGCGAACTTCCCGGGCGGGTTATTTATACATAAAGAATAGCGTTTTTTGGCATAAATGTCAAGTTTTTTCAAGTCATTGCGTGAATTATGTGCATTTTGTTAGTCCGCCTTGTATGTTTTGCCATTTGCAGAACCGGAAAAACGTGGTACAATGACAATGGGCTTTTTGTTCAAAGGCCGCTTTTCCCCTATGGAAGAAAAGCAAAAGGAGGTTTTCCGACATGATTCTTGACCGCCGCCATGCCCAACAGGCATTTTCCGATTACGCGGCCCACTATAATGCTGCCGATTCCAAAATCAAACTGAAAATCGATCATACCTACCGTGTTGCCGCCCTGTGCGGCCGCATCGCCGCCAGCCTGGGGCTGTCCCAGCCGGACATCGACCTTGCCTGGCTGTGCGGCCTGCTGCATGATGTAGGACGGTTTGAACAGCTGCGGCAGTACGGCACCTTCAACGATGCCCAGTCCATCGACCACGCCGCCATGAGTGCCCGCGTTCTGTTTGAGGAAGGGCATATCCGGGATTACCTGGACGATGCCGACGAGGATGAACTGCTGCGCACCGCCG
>NZ_JACJKP010000240.1 GCF_016901605.1 Gemmiger formicilis | reverse complement strand
CTGCTGATGCGGTTCCATGATGTGGATTCCGGTTCCATTACGCTGAACGGCCACAACGTCCGTGACTTTGACCGCACGGCGCTGCGGGAAGGCTTCGGTATGGTGCTGCAGGATACCTGGCTGTTCAAGGGTACCATTATGGAAAATATCCGCTACGGCCGTCTGGACGCCACCGATGATGAGGTCATTGCCGCTGCCAAAGCGGCCGGTGCGGACCACTTTATCCGCACGCTGCCCGGCGGTTACCAGATGGAACTGAACGAGGATGCCTCCAACGTCAGCCAGGGCCAGAAACAGCTGCTGACCATTGCCCGGACCATTCTGGCCGATAACCGTATCCTGGTGCTGGACGAAGCCACCAGCAGCGTGGATACCCGCACCGAACAGCGCATCCAGACCGCGATGGACCGCCTGATGCAGGGCCGGACCAGCTTCATCATTGCTCACCGCCTGTCCACCATCCGCAACGCCGATCTGATCCTGGTCATGCGGGATGGCGACATTGTGGAACAGGGCACACACGACGAATTGATGGAAGCGGGCGGCTTCTATGCCGATCTGTATAACAGCCAGTTTGAAGACGTGACAGCGTGAAAAAGCAGGGCCACGATTTTGTAACAATTTCTTGACATTTATCTTAAATAAAGATAGAATGAATTACAGGAAATATAGGGGCTTTGCCGCACAAATTCTGCGGTCGGGTCCACAGGGTGTCGCCCGCCGGGAACACCGCTTTTCACCAATGTGCAACGCCTTTTATGGGCTTTTCTTCGTTACTTTCGCGCGCTCGCGGTCGAAGTGTGGGCATTTTGGGCCCCTTTTGGTCGCGACTGGTCGTGTATTGCCATAGAAAAAACTGCATAAGGAAAAAGCGTCCCCCCGACGTGCTGCGCCCTCCCAGGATTGATAAGGAGTGAATTTGACTATGCCACCCATTTTAGTTGTGGTGGTGGTCCTTGTTGTCGCTGCCGTCGCCGGGGCGCTTGGTTTTTATTTTGGCGGAGAAAGCCGTAAACGCACCGCCGAAGCCAAGATCGGATCGGCGGAGGAGGAGGCAAAGCGCATCGTAAACGATGCCATCAAAGCCGCCGAACAGAAGCGCAAAGAGACCATCATCGAAGCGAAGGACGAAGCCTTCAAACTCAAGAGCGAAGCTGACAAAGAGATCAAAGACCGCCGTGCCGAAGTCTCCCGCCAGGAGCGCCGCATGGACCAGAAAGAGGAAGCGCTGGATAAGCGCACCGCCGCCATGGAGCGCAAGGAGGAAGAACTCAAGCGCCGCAGCGAAACGGTGGAAGCCCGTCTGGACGAACTGGAACAGTTGAAACTGCGCCAGACCGAAAAACTGGAAACCATTGCCGCCATGAGCAAGGAGGATGCCCGCGCTGTGCTGCTCAAGCAGGTGGACGACGAGCTGACTCACGAAAAGGCAATGAAGATCAGTGCCTACCAGGCCAACATGAAGGATGAGTGCGACCAGATCGCCCGTGACCTGGTGGGGCAGGCCATCGCCCGCTGTGCTGCCGATGCTACCAGCGAAGCCACCGTCAGCGTGGTGCCGCTGCCCAGCGACGAAATGAAGGGCCGCATCATCGGCCGTGAAGGCCGCAACATCCGTGCGCTGGAAACGGCCACCGGCTGTGACCTGATCATCGATGATACGCCGGAAGCCATCACTCTGTCCAGCTTTGACCAGACCCGCCGCGAAGTGGCCCGCATGGCCCTGGAGCGCCTGATCGCCGATGGCCGTATCCATCCGGCCCGCATTGAGGAAACGGTGGATAAGTGCCGCCGCGAACTGGAAGTGCAGATGAAGCGGGAAGGCGACAAGGCTGTGATGGATCTGGGTATCCACAGCCTGCATCCTGACCTGGTCAAACTGATCGGCCGCCTGAAATACCGCACCAGCTTCGGCCAGAACGTGCTCAACCACTCCATCGAGGTGGCCTGGCTGGCCGGACTGATGGCCGGCGAACTGGGCGTCAATGTTCAGATGGCCCGCCGCGCCGGTTTGCTGCATGATATCGGCAAGGCCCTGGATCATGAGATCGAGGGCAGCCACGTTCAGATCGGTGTGGATATCTGCAAGAAGTACCGCGAGAACCCGCAGATCATTCATGCGGTGGAAGCTCACCATGGCGACGTGGAACCCAAGACCACGCTGGCGTTCATCATTATGGCCGCCGATGCGATCTCGGCTGCCCGCCCCGGTGCCCGCCGCGAAAATATGGAGAGCTATATCAAGCGTCTGGAAACGCTGGAAGCTCTCTGCAATGGCTTCGAAGGCGTGGAAAGCTCCTATGCGGTCCAGGCCGGTCGAGAAGTGCGCATTCTGGTTCAGCCCGACAAGGTCAGCGATGATCAGGTGGTGCTGCTGGCGCGCAACGTGGCCAAGAAGATCGAGAGCGAGTTGGATTATCCCGGCCAGATCAAGGTCAGCGTCATCCGCGAAAGCCGCGCGACCGAATACGCGAAATAAATCCTTTCGCAACCGGGCATCGCAAAATCGCAGCATCGTTTGTGTCAGCGGGAGGTTGCCCGCCGATGCAGGCCCATACAGAAGTAACAGGACGGCAAGTGTGTACGCAGTGTGCGCATTTGCCGCCCTGTTTTGTTGTGGGGCAAGTACCACAGGAAAGAGTTCTGCAGGGCGTTGCCGGGTGGGGCGGTTCCGTCTTTTGTGTATCTTTGGCTTGCATATTCTTGCCCGGCGGCTTATAATATACAATATCTTAGTGTATAAAGGAGGGGTGCGCCACGCCGCAAAATGAACCGACGCGCAAGCCTGTGCTGGGCATTCTGGGCGGGCTGGGCCCGGCTGCCAGCTGCTACCTCTACCAGATGCTGACCGACCACACCCCGGCCAGCTGTGACCAGGACCACCTGGATATCGTTATCTCCTCCCGTGCCTCCACGCCGGACCGCACGGCTTTCATTCTGGGCCAAAGCAAGGAGGACCCCTTCGCCGTTATGGAACAGGACGGTTTCAGTCTTGTGAATTACGGCGCCACCGTGCTGGCCATCGCCTGCAATACGGCCCACTATTTTTATGACCGCCTGGCGCAGGCCCTGCCGGTGCCGGTGCTGAACATGCCCCAGCTGACCGCAGCCGATGCCAAAGCAGCAGGCTGCACCAAACTGGGCATTCTGGCAACGGATGGAACGTTGCTGGCCGAAACCTACCAGC
>NZ_JACJKP010000239.1 GCF_016901605.1 Gemmiger formicilis | reverse complement strand
ATGGGCAAAAGAATATTGTCCGGGCAGATGCCGCGATGAATCAAGCCTGACTTGTGCAGCAATGCTACGCCTTCCATCACAGGCTGCAGCAGTGTGCGGGCCTCGGCAGGTGTCAGCGTGCGGCTGCGCAGGCTGAGGTAATGAGTCAGCGTCATACCCTTTTCGCTTTCCTCGATGGCATAGACGGTATTGTTTTCTTCCATCACGTCCAGGATGGTATTCAATCCCGTGGCCGGCGTCAGATTGCGAAGATCATCATACAGATCCTTGAAGTCCATGCGGCTGGTCTTGAACAGCACTTCCTTCCCTTCTTTGGGCATCAGGGCGCCGTCCGCACTGCGTCCGTTGCACAGGGTGACGGGAAAGTATTCCTTGATCAGGACAAAACGTTTTTCCTCGTTGAGAACGCCGCGGTAAGAAAGGCCGTCGCCGTCAGCGCTCAGATAACTGCCGACCGTATAGCGCCCGGCCAGCTGCGTGCCCAGCGGCAGCGCGCCTTCCGGATTTTGATTTTGCAGCGACCGCCCGCAATGGGGGCAATCGCCTTGATACCCGCCCTGCAGCGGCTGCAGGCAGTGCGGGCAAAGGAGTTCAGACATAGAGCTTCCTTTCCGTACAATACAAGAAAAGAGAGCAAAGACCGTTTCTTTACTCTCTCTTTTCTCGGCGCTCAGCGGTCGAGATCTTCCTCATTTTCCAACGAATGCCAGGCGTTCTGGACATCGTCATCTTCTTCCAGGGCATCCAGCAGTTTGCCCATCTGTACCAGCTGATCGGGATCGGTCAGGGTGGTGGTGGTAGTGGGAACCTGTGCCACATCAGCGGAGATAAAGGTGTAGCCTTTCTGTTCCAGCGCTTCGCACACAGCCGTAAAGTTCTCCGGCGTGGTGGTAACCTGGGCAGCTTCTTCGCCTGCGTCAAAATCCTCGGCGCCGGCATCCAGGGCATCCATCATCAGTTCGTCGGGGTCCTTGTCTTCCAGATCGACCACAATGACGCCCTTCTGGTTGAACAGGAAGCCGACGCAGCCCATCTGGCCCAGGTTGCCGCCGAACTTATCAAAGTAGTGGCGCATGTTGGCAGCCGTACGGTTTCGGTTATCAGTCAGGGTTTCGACCATAACAGCCACGCCGCCCGGGCCGTAGCCTTCATAGGTCATGGCTTCGTATTCAGCCTTGTCGCCGCCTTCGGCGCGCTTGATAATGCGCTGAATGTTATCGTTGGGCACACTGTTGGCCTTGGCCTTGGTGATCAGCGCTGCCAGCTTGGAGTTGGAAGCGGGGTTTGCACCGCCCTCCTTAACCGCCACAGCGATCTCGCGGCCGATCTTGGTGAACACCTTGGCGCGTGCGCCGTCGGTCTTTTCCTTCTTACGTTTGATATTATTCCATTTGCTATGTCCAGACATACGTGGTCCCCCTCGTTTGTATTCTTTCAAGCTTTTGACTTTAAGCCGATAATTACCAGTTAAGTATTATAGCACAACAAGACGTCCTTTTCAAGTACCGGCCGCGGTGCTTCCCCGGCAGAACGCCGGTTTACGGCATAAAAAATCCCTGCCGTTTGGCAGGGAGCTGAGTTTTGATCAATATTTGGCCGGATTGGCGGACAGATACTTCTTGACCATCAGAGCCACCTTAAAGACGATGGCATCGTCAAAGTTGCGCAGGTCCAGACCCGTCAGCTTGCGGATCTTTTCCAACCGATAGACCAGCGTGTTCCGGTGCACAAACAGCCCGCGGCTGGTTTCCGACACATTGAGGTTATTCTCAAAGAAGCGCTGAATGGTGAACAGCGTTTCCGCGTCCAGAGAATCGATGCTCTCCTGCTTGAACACTTCCCGCAGGAAAGCCTCGCAGAGGGTGGTAGGCAACTGATAGATCAAACGGGCAATGCCCAGGTGGTCATAGCTGATAACCTGGCGCTCGGTGTCGAACACCTTGCCCACTTCCATGGCGATCTGTGCTTCCTTGAAGCTGGAAGCCAGATCCTTGATGTTGCTGATGGGGGTGCCGATACCCACCACAGCCTTGATATAATGGTCGCCCTGGAGTGTATCCACAATGGACGTTGCCAGCTTTTCCATATCGCGGGTGTTGTTATCGGGTTTGATCTCTTTTACCAGCACGGTGTCGCTCTCGCTGATATTGAAGACAAAGTCCTTCTGCTTGTCCGGGAACAGGCCGCTGACCACATCATAAGCGGAAATATCATTGCCGGAAGTAACGCGAATCAGCAGCACTACGCGCTGCACGTCCGAAATGAAATGCAGTTCCCGCGCCTTGGCGTAGATATCGCCGGGCAGGATATTGTCCAGCACCACGTTCTTGATAAAATTGGTCTTGTCGAACTTTTCATCATGGTACTGCTTGATACACTGCAGGCTGATGGAAAGCATTGCCGAGAACTGCTCTGCCGTGGGGTCTGTGCCCTCCACAAAAGCAGCATAATCATTATGCTTTGCATTGGAAAACTGGTGATAAGAATATCCATCCCGTACAAAGGCATCCCCTGCTGTCTGGCGCACAGCTGCCACGCCGTCACGCACTTCGCCGATCTGCCCCAGTTCAGAGCAGGCGATGACCGTACCGGTTTCGTCTACAACGCCGACCACACGGTCGACGGCCTCCTTCATCTGGTAGACCACATTCTGGAATACCCTGTTTGCCATAATCTGTGACTCCCCTTTGGTTCATTTGGGTGTTTTGGCAACATGCCTTTTGGTAAACTGCCCGAAAACAGAAAGCTTCTGATGTATATTTTACACAATCGACTTGACTTTTGCAACATATTTTAACGAAAAAAGCAATATTTTCTTGTACAACTTTGTTTTGCATAAAAAATTCCCCCGCAAAAGCCACATTTGCGGGGGAAAAGTGTCCGTCATTTTGACGGCGATTCATCGTCAGAACCGTGCAGAGAGCCGGTACCGCCCTCCACAACGCCGCGGCGCTGGAACACGTAGGAAAAGCTGTGGAAGAAAATCTTCAGGTCCATGCCAAAAGTCAGGTGAGCAGCATATTCACCGTCATAGCGGGCCTTGACATCGATGGGCAGTTCGTCCCGTCCGTTGACCTGGGCCAGCCCTGTCAAGCCGGGGCGAATGTCGTTGGCATGCACCCGGTCCCGCGCTTCAATCAGGTCATACTGGTTGTAGAGCGCCGGGCGCGGGCCGATGATGCTCATCTGGCCGGCCAGAATGTTGTAAATCTGCGGCAATTCGTCCAGGCTGGTTTTGCGAAGGAATGCGCCG
>NZ_JACJKP010000238.1 GCF_016901605.1 Gemmiger formicilis | reverse complement strand
GTGGTAAAAGTGTGGTTGCCAGACTTTTCAGGGCTCCCTTTAGGGAGCGACCACAGGAGATAGGCCCTTATAGGGCCTGTTCAAACCACCCGTTCAACGGGTGGTTTTGATTCAAAGGGCGCTGGCGGCCGATTCGTTGCCGTAGTTTTCGATATAACGGAAAAACAGATATTCGCAGATAATGAGCAGCTGTACCCGGGACAGCACTTCCAGGTCGGCCTTGATGAAGTTGGTGGACGTTACATACAGGTTTTCGTCTGCGATGCTGCTGAGGGTATTGCTGCCCAGATTGGTGAAAGAAACAAGAGCCGCCCCCTTGCTTTTGGCCATGTTGGCAGCGGAGATGACCAGGCTTGTCTCGCCGGAAATAGACAGCGCCAGTACCAGGTCGTTTTCGGTCAGCTGCCGGGCACTGATGTTCATGAGGGTGCTGTCGTCGTAGCAGAAAGCTGCCTTGCCGATGATCTGAAACCGTTTGGCCAGTTCGGCGGCCGGCATCCGGCTGCTGCCCACCGCGTAGATCTCAATGCGGCGTTTGGTGTGGATCAGTTCCAGAATACGCTCCACCGTTTCTTCCGATACCATCTGGATGGTCTTTTGGATATCCCGGAAAAAGTCGGTGGGGCGGGAATCCTGCTTCTGGATGCCGGGTGTTTCGCCCAGTTCCATCCGCAGCGAAGCCTTGAACTCCGCAAAACCGCTGAAACCCAGCTTTTTGCAGAACCGGATCACCGACGCAGGGGAGATAAACAGTTTGTCGGCCAGTTCGGTGACCTTCAGCCGGGCTACCTGTTCGTGGTGGCGTACACAGTAGGAGAGGATCTCGTTGTCAGACCGGTTCAGCTGGGGCGTGTGTTCCGCAATACGGGTAAAAAAATCCATGGGTTCCTCCAAACAGAGAATTCCGCCCGCGGTATCCGCTGCCGCCGTGAAAAAAGTTTCAGAAAATGAAAAAAATTCGGAATCGGCATAATGTTCCAAAAACGGCGAAAACTCTTTTAAAAACTGGTGATATTGATTATATTATAGCTGTTATCCGGAGCGCGCGCAACAAAATTCAAAAACCACTGCGAGGTAAATCAATATGGATGGATTTAAAGTTGTCATCGTGGGCGGCGGTTCCAGCCACACCCCGGGCATCATCGAAAGCCTGGTCAACAACCTGGACCGTTTCCCGCTGAAAAAGCTGGTCTTGTATGATATTGATCCCGAACGTCTGGAACTGGTGGATACGCTGTGCGGTTCCCTGATTGAAAAACTGGACCCGGAGTGCACCTACTTTACCACCACCGACCCGGAAAAGGCCTATACCGATATCGACTTCGCCTTTGCGCAGATCCGCCAGGGCGGCATGGAAATGCGGGAAAAGGACGAGAAGATCTCTCTGGAATTCGGCGTGGTAGGGCAGGAAACCTGCGGCCCCGGCGGCATGGCCTACGGCCTGCGTTCCATCCCGGCGGTATGCAAGGTCATTGATGATGTGCGTACCTACGCCCCCGAGGCATGGATCATCAACTACTCCAACCCGGCGGCCATCGTGGCCGAAGCCACCCGCCGCAAGTACAACAACTACAAGATTCTGAACATCTGCGACATGCCGGTGGCCATCATGCTCTCCTTTGCCAAGATGCTGGGCCTGCAGAAGTACAATGATCTGGACCCGGTGTACTTCGGGTTGAACCACTTTGGCTGGTGGACCAGGCTCTACGACAAGAGCGGCGTGGACAGAATGCCGGAACTGAAAGAGCAGATCATGCAGTTCGGTCTGGCGGCTTCCCACGACAAGCACCATTCCGACCCCTCCTGGCGGCACACCTGGGAAAACTTCAAGGAGATCCTGACCGACTTCCCCGAGTACCTGCCCAATACTTACCTGCAGTATTACCTCTATGCCAAGGAGAGCGCCGAGGATATGGACATCCATTATACCCGCGCCAACATGGTCATGGACGGCCGTGAAAAGGATATGATCGAGCAGGCACGCTTGATCCGGGAAAGCAACGGCGCCTACAAGGCCAACCTGAACCTCTTCAATGCATTTGGTGATTTTATTGTGGACGTGGCCTGTTCCATCGCCTACAACAACGCCGACCGCTACCTGGTGATTGTGGAAAACCAGGGTGCGATTCCGCAGCTGCCCTATGACGCCATGGTGGAGGTACCCTGCTACCTGCGCAAATGGGGCCCCGAGCCGGTGGTCATCGGCAATATCCCGCAGTTCCAGCTGGGCATGATCCAGCAGCAGCTGGCCTCTGAAAAGCTCATTGTGGATGCTTACTTTGAGCAGTCTTACCAGAAAGCCCTGGAAGCGCTTACCATGAACAAGACTGTTCCCTCTGCCAAGGTGGCGCGCAAGATTCTGGACAAGATGATCGAAGCAAACAAAGGCTACTGGCCTGAGCTGCACTGACAAAAGCGGGAGGAATAGATGATGACAAAGAAGTTTACCTTCTCCCAGTTCCAGAAGCTGGGAAAAGTTTTGATGACGCCTGTCATGATCCTGCCGATCGCAGGCATCCTGGTGGGCATCGGGTCCGCCTTTACCACGGCAAACATGGTGGAAATGTTCCCCGTTCTGGGAACGACCTACGTAAAGCTGTTTTTCAACCTGCTCAAGGCGATGGGCAACAGCATCAACAACTATCTGCCGATCATTTTTGCGGTATCGGTAGCCATCGGATATGCGGAAAAAGAAAAAGGCATTGCGGCACTGAGCAGCGTCATTGGCTACCTGGCCATGAACAACGTTATGAACATTCTGCTGACCAGTCTGGGTATTCTGGATACCGCCAACATGAAAACCGGTCAGTCCATGGTTCTGGGCATTGCCTCGCTGGATACCGGCGTTTTCGGCGGCATTCTGGTGGGCTTGCTGGTGGCAGCCCTGCACAACCGGTTCTATAACATTCAGCTTCCCCCGATTCTGGGCATCTTCTCCGGCACCAAGTTTGTCCCGATGATCTCGCTGCTGGGCTGCTCCGCCCTGGGCCTGGTCATGGCCTTCGCCTGGCCCCCGGTCCAGAATGCCCTGGGCCTGATGGGTGAACTGATTTACGAGACCGGCGCCGTGGGCAGTGTGATCTACGGCCTGAGTGAGCGCGCCCTGCTTCCCTTTGGCCTGCATCACTTTATTTACACGCCCTTCTTCTTTACCAACCTGGGCGGTTCCATGACCATCGATGGCCAGCTGTATGAGGGTGCCGTGAACATCTACAACGCCATGCTGGCTTCCCCCGATGCCATGTTCGACATCAACATCAGCCGCTTTGTCATGAACGGCAAGGTCATTTTTGCCATGTTCGGCATGC
>NZ_JACJKP010000237.1 GCF_016901605.1 Gemmiger formicilis | reverse complement strand
GGAAGCAGCACACGGGTGTAGCGGCTCTTTACGGTTTTGCACTTGCAAACGGCCGCAGACAACCGGGCCAGGCAAAACAATACGCCAAAATTGAAAAACAGCCAGCTTCCCGCCTGAATGGCGAGGGTATAAAGCATGTCCGGCGGTACGCTTCCTGCCGTAAGAAACGAAACGGCGATCTGTACGATAGATAGCGCAATCAAAATAGGATAGACGATTCCCAGCACCCGCAGCATGACACCTCCGCCAATCCCGATCCCGCCGCTCCAGACGGCGCCGGAATGCAGGCACCAGGATTCCAGTATCCGCAGTGCGGTACGGTTTTGCTGTCCCTCTATAAAGCCGTTGTTGGCAATGGCGTACAGGCGGAACCGAAGAGAACGGGCTTTACAATATTCTTCTGCCAGCGATAGGAACTCTACCAAATGAGAGGGCAATCCATCCACATAAAGCGGGAAAGAGATACATACGGCGTCCGCGCTGCCCAACTGGGAAAGCGCATGGTCAAAGTCTTTCCGGCTCCGCAGAGGAACCGTTTTTTTGACAAGGCCGGGAAGAAACAGCCGGAGGATACCGGAGAAAAATTGAGAAGCGACGCCTCTCTTTTTGGGGCTTGCATTGAGGATCAGCAGCTTCATGATATCGCTCCCCTGATCTGTGCTGGATTTTGGAAAAACAGCGTTTCCGCTTTTTCATATCCAAGATTGAGCCGGTTGCGCTCTGCAAGCTCTGTGGCAGTCTGCCGCTCCCATTCCGTAGAATCTCCGTAAAAGAGAACCTGCAGCAGCTTTCGCTGCGGGTAGCGCCCTATATGGTGGGTTTGGCCGCCCCGCCAGGTAAAGAAGGGGAGGGATACCCCAATAGCGCGGTCCAAAACAGCCTTGACGCCGGGGCTGTAGCCGCCGTAGCACAAACGGCTGATAATGAGCAGCGGGTCGCTTTGCCCGATCCATGCGCCCGCATGTTTCAAGGAGTCGTCCATCACACAGAATCCGGTATTTTTCAGCCAGCATGCAAAGCAGCCACGGCACGGAGCATAATGGCCGTCCGCATTGAGAACAACAACATTTTCATCCGGAAGTTCAAAAGCAGAGGAGGTTTCTTTATTAAAATCATGGATGATCGTTTTCAAAATGCAATCCTTTCTTTTGTGACATTATCCCGGACAGGAAAGAGCGCCCGCTTGACATTCAAGACCCGCTTTTCTCAGGAACAACCTTCGTAGCAATATCCGTTACGATACCGAAAAAGTCCTCCCTGCCCGACACAACGCTGATGTCGATATATTTGCCTGGAACCATATGCTTAAGCATCTTGTCGTTTAGATAAAGGGTGCGGTTCATGACCGTGTCTCCCGCCGCATTGTCCGTGATCCGAACCGTCGCTTCCGCTTCCCAGTCCCCGGCTTCCTCTTTCCCGGTCAGCCGCAGGTTTTCCAGCAGCGCTTTTTTGACCACGCTGTTTCTGTTAAGCTCCATGCGCTGTTCATAGGTCAGCTCGCCCGGATGCCTGCGGCACTGGTAGCGGGCGATGCGCTCATTCAGTACATCGGCATCCGGATTATCATCACCGATGGCATGGGAGCGGTCTGCCGGGTCATACCGGATGGAGAGCGGATCTCCGACGGCGCACATGGAAAGCTGTGCCCGCGGGATGACCTCCGTCACGGTGGTCTCAAAAAATGTCCCGTCCTCGGCCAGCGCGTCCACCACGAAACGGATCTCTGGATTGTCATTGACGCATCGTCCCGTATGCTTTGCAGAACGGATAAAACCCAAGGTCTTCACTGTGCGGGCATCCCTCCAGCGCTGCTCCTTCTCCCTTTTCCGCCTTTCGGATCTGGCCGGGAGCACAAATCCCAGCAGGATACACAGCGCAATGGCCACCGCAGATATGATCACGATGGCCCGAATCGGATTTTCAGCCATCCAGTTGAAAAAAAGACTCCATACGTTTTCCACGAAACGGTCAACCCCTTTCTCTGTATCAAACGGATGCCGTATCCCTCCTAACTGATGCCGGACACCACGGAGGTATCCAGTACAAAAACAAAGAGATTTTCCCTGTCCGGGATGACGCGCACGTCCACATACCGGCCGGGGATCAGGTATTCCAAAGCTGTATTGGGTACATACAGCGTTCGCTCAAATGCGTGACCGTCCTGCTCCTCGCCAGCAAGCTGGATGGCCGCCTCTGCTTCATAGTCCCCGGCTTCTTCTTTCCCTGTCAGCCGGAAGCTTTTCAGCAATGCTTTTTTCATCACGCCGTTTTTTAACAGTTCCATCCGCTGTTCATAGGAAAGATCGCCCGGGTGCTTCCGGCACTGATAGCGGGCGGCGCGTTCCTGCGCCAGCGACTCGTCCGGATGATTATCCCACACTGCCTGCGTCCTGTTGTCCGGGTTATAGCGGATGGGGATCGCCCTGCCGGGAACCATACCGGCCATCGCCGTCATGGGAATGATTTTCCGCACGCTGGTCTGGAACACCGTTCCGTCCTCCGCCAGGGCATCCAGTTCAAAAAGCAGCTGTGGGTTTTCGTTGACATACATGCCGGTCTGCTGGGTGGAGCGGATAAATCCTACTGTCTGCACGGTGCAGGAATTTTTGCTGACATGCCCTTTCGTCAGCCTGCGGATCACGGACAGAATCGGGAGTGCAAACGCCAGGATGAAGATCACTGGAATGATCCAGTTCAAATTTGACAGCAGCCAGTCAAAGAAAGCCCCCGTAAAAAACACCTCCTCAATTAGGTACAACAATTCAGTATAATTATATCTTGATTCGTGTTTGGCATCTATCATGAGCAGGTTAAGATTGCGTAAAATTATGGCATGATCCCGAAACCGATTCAAAAGGTTAGAGAAAATGCTGTCATTATTAAGAACAAGCATTCCTGACATTTTCATGAGCTTCATTCCTACACCCCAGCGAGCATCACATCTTCCAGAACCGCGTCGCAGCCAAATTATTGGGTAACCTTGTGCCTTTCTCGCCTAATATTTACGGGTATTTTATCCTGATTTCACATCGTAAAATAAGATAAGTGCTATAATTAAGATGGAATCGGATCCACTGACCCATGAACAAAACAACGAGGTGAACTATATGACTTTATTCATGAATGAGAAAGATATGAATGAAATGTTAGCCAGTATTTGCCCGGACGGGGAAACGTACCAGGGAAAAGCATGGGGGACCTTGATGTCTGGGACGGCTGAAATGTTGGCACTGGGAGCTTTGAGTAATGTATATTGTTATGTTGGCGTGACAGAAAAAACATTGGTTATCGCAGTGTTGGAAACTTTTGATATCT
>NZ_JACJKP010000236.1 GCF_016901605.1 Gemmiger formicilis | reverse complement strand
CTCACCGCAAAGGAAAAAGGTGCCGTACACCACATCATCGATTTCGGACAAACCCCGGTTCGGCTGCAGTGGGATGACCTTCCCTTCATCATTGAGGACAAGGCAGACGTTTTCCTTGGGCCAGGGCCGGATAACATCGATCATTCCCCCGACCACCGCCTGTTCCGCTTCCAATGTGTTTTCGATTGTGGCTTTGCGGGTATACCTTCCCGGTTCCACAAGGACGACGCGCATCTTGTTCGATTTACTCATGTCGATCCTCCCAATCCTCCCGCGGTTCGAGTTGCGGGTCGTTTTCTTCTTCCAGCCGGTTTTTGCGGCGGCGTGCCACCAGCAGCGCGATGAATCCGGCTGCCGCAGCCGCCGTTGCGATTACCATCGCCAGCAGCGGCGTGCTGTCGCCGGTCTGCGGCACATGGGCAACGGGTGCCGGCGTGGGCGTTGCCGTGACCGTGACGGTCGTGGTGGGCGTAGGCGTCGGGGTGGGTTGCGGCTGGGCCGCGTCAACCATCGTGACCGATGCACCATCGACTATGTGCCAGCTGTCTGCGGCGGTCGCGCGGGTGAATACCACGATATGGCCTTCCGCGTCCCGCTCCACCTTGAACTGGATATCGGACGCAACCAGATAAACCAAGGCGGTGAGCGAATATGTGCCGGTTTGGCTGAAAAAGGACAGGTTTACCCATTTAAATTTCCGCTTTTGCTTTATCAGAAATTTGAAATTCAAAGACGGAACTATCATTTAAAAAGTTCACATGCGCTCTACAAGAAAGCCGGAGGTACTCATATATTTATTTTACTTGTATTTTACGGATAATTAACTCCGGTTATATGGAAAACCAAATGCATCAAATGTATAATAGAAATATGGAGTGGATTGCCTATGCTTTTTGCCCTATATGATTTCCTGGCATATTGCCTGTATAGCATCAGCCGGTTTTCCGGAGGAAGTGCGTTGCTTTGCGCCGCTTTTTCTGAAAAACCGGCTGTTTTCGTTATGAAGAGAATCAAATTTCTGTAATGAAAAGGAGAAAACGCCATGCAAAAAACGTATATTCTGGATACCAATGTTCTGATCCAGGCGCCCTATGCCCTCCAATCCTTTGAGGACAACCATCTTGTTTTACCTCTTGCCGTCCTGGAGGAACTGGATGGATTGAAAAATGCAGAGGGGGAAAGGGGCGCCAATGCGCGGCAGGTCATCCGGTATCTGGAATCGCTGCGCACGGCGGGAAACCTGCTGGAAGGCGTCCCCCTGCCCGGCGGCGGCACGCTGCGCCTGGAGGTCAACTGCGTGGACGTGAAGCTGCCGGAAGGCTTCCCGGATCATAAAAACGACAACCGGATTTTAAAAGTCTGCCTTGGCCTGCAAAACAGGAAAACGCCGGTTATCCTGGTGACAAAGGACATTGTGGTGCGCGTCAAGGCACAGATGCTGGGGATTCAGGCGGAGGATTTCACCACCGAGCAGGCGCCTGTCAGCGGGGAGCAGTATACCGGCCGGTGCGAGGTATTTGTAGCGGAAAAGAAATTCGAGGACTTTAAAAAAAAGCATATTACGCCGGAGGATGTATATCAGGTGGACGAAGCCGGTGAAAAGCTTCCTGTGACGCTCATGCCCAATCAGTTCGTCATCCTCAAAGCGGACCAATCCGCCAGGAAAACCCAGCTCGGCCGTTTTGACGGGAAGAAAATCGTTCCGCTCTCTTTTCATAAGAAAAAGCCCTACGGTGTTTCCCCAAGAAATATCGGCCAAAAATTCTTACAGGAGGCCTTGATGGCCGATGCGGAGGGAGCGCCGCTGGTGATCGTAAAGGGGATGGCCGGCACAGCCAAAACCTTCTACACCTTGGCGGTCGGCCTGCACGCCATGCTGGAACAGGAGGAACCGGCTTACCGGCGCATTTTGATCAGCCGCCCCAACGCCCAGTTTGACGATGACATCGGCTTCCTTCCTGGAGATGAATCGGAAAAAATCGCCCCGTTGCTCCGACCGGTCGTCGACAATCTGGAGCTCCTGGTGGATCAAAATGAAAAGGAACGGTTTGCCGACGAGCGCAGCCTTTCCGGAAAAGTAGAGGAGTTGTTCGACCGGGGCATTGTGGATGCCCAGGCCCTTAACTTCATCCGTGGCCGGTCGATTTCCAAAACCTATCTGGTCATTGACGAGGCGCAGAACCTGACGCCCAAGCAGGCCAAGGGGATCATCACCCGTGCCGGGATGGGTACGAAAATCATCCTGTTGGGCGACCCGCAGCAGATTGACCATCCCCTTTTGGACGAACGCACCAACGGCTTGAGCTACGCAGCGGAAAAAATGAAGGGCAGTCCGCTGTGCTGGCAGGTCACCATGTCCGCCGAAGAGTGTGAGCGTTCCGCACTGGCTATGGATGCGGTAAAAAGGATGTAAATGGATTGGATTTTATATATGCACAGGAAAGGTTGTTAGCGATATGAAGGGAAACCGTTCTTTTCAGGAGACCATCGCACGGATAAGGCAAAAGCTCAGGAGCAGCCGGAAACGATGTATCGGCGTACTGCTGATCCTGCTCGGTATTGTTTTGGGGATTGTTTCCAGGGCGGCGGGCGGATCTCCGTCCCAGGATTTCACCTCCGGTATCCTCATGGGTCTCTCGGCCGGCATCCTTCTTGTTGGGATTCTTGCAGTCCTGCTGTCCTTCATCCGGAGGCGATGATATACTGGATAAAGCTTCCAACCTGCCGAAGCTTCATGCCGAGGCGTCGGACGAGGACGATCCTATGAGCGCCCAGGTGGTATGAGATTTTGTAGATGCCGTGAACCGCTTTGAAAAGAAAATTCACGGCCTAAAGCTGAGCAAAAACGTCGCCATCCAGACTGCGCCGCAGATCCGGTTGATCCAGAGCAACGATAAAATGCCGGCAGATAAAATTCAAATGGCGGCTCTCAGCACCGTTCCACTGTGGGAAAGCCAGATCAAGATCGCTCTGGGACTGCACCGGCAGGAGGGCCGCGCTGCCCGCCAGAGTGCGGAAGCGGACCTCCTGAGGATCGAGCGGCAGCTTAAAAAGGCGCTACTTGAAGCTGCGCAGCAGTAATAGACAAAATGGCAAAATCCCTTTCAGGTTGCAAAACTGACTGCTCAGCACAACCTGAAAAGGGATTTTATGTTTTTGCTGTGTGTGTAGCAGGATAAGCTTATTCACAGGTAAGCAGCGTAAATTGGGTGGAATTTTTATTTTATCCTTTTTCGTGCTCACAAACTTCGGTCGGTTGGGGAGCCTTTATCTGTCTAAAAACCAGAATCCCCTTGGAAGAAGGTGTAATAGAACAAGAAA
>NZ_JACJKP010000235.1 GCF_016901605.1 Gemmiger formicilis | reverse complement strand
AGCAGTGTCATTACCAGCATGTTCCGCACGGTCTGGCGGCCCTGAAATTTCATCATGGAGGTAACAATGATATCCCTGTATTTGTGGCGCTTGTGCCAACCGTTTACCACCGTGTGGAGCAGAATCATATACATACCGATCAATGCCGGGAGATAAAATACCGCATCTATGATAGAGGGCGCATACCAATGAAGGACGTTGACGAAGAAACCGGGCATCAGATACCCGGCAAACGCCCCGACCACAACCAGAACGATGCCGACAGGTCCGTACCATGGCTTTACCTCCCGGATCGGTTCGGAAGTATGGGACTCCTGAACCACGTCCATAATGTTGGTTCGGCTGACAGATTGGCTGCCCAATGCAAAGAGCATCGTTATCACATAGGCAGCAAAGGCAAGCGCCAAAAGATAAGCCTTGGGGGAAAATGTCAGCACCATTTCCCGGGAATCCACCAGAAAAGTGCGGAAAAGTTGCCATATACACCAGGCTACGGGTTCCCCCAAAATTGCTCCGGCGGCACAGGAACACAGGGAAAGCAAAAGCAGCTCTTTGTAAAGCTCCTTCTGGAGTTGACACCTGGAAGCCCCCAGCGCCAAAAACACGCCGGTTTCACGGGATTTTTGGCGAAAGAACAACCCCGCCGCATAGGTAGTAAACACAGCACAGCCAATCACAGCCAGCGCAAATACCATCGTTACCTGTTTGCGGGAATCGCCTCCTTCGGGCAGAACAGACAGGATGGTAGGTGCCTGCATCATACAGGCATAGGCGGTGATCAGCAACACGGAAAAGAAGCAGCACCCCGCCAGAAGTGCATACCGGCCTTTGTTTTTTCGCCGCAGTGCGGCATAAACCGAAGAGAAAGAGTTCACAATGCTCACTCCTTTCCCATATCACGAACGACATCCAGCAACTGGTTTTGGAACGATGTACGGTCCAGCGCTGCCCGTTCCAGTGTCTGCCATACCACACCGTCCCGAAGGATAATCACGCGGTCGCAGAAAGAGGCGGCAAAAGAATCGTGGGTCACCATAAAAATCGTGGCGTCCAAAGATTTTTGGGCCTGTTCAAAGGCATGGATGACCGCCCGGCTGGACTTGGAATCCAGGTTGCCGGTGGGTTCGTCGGCCAGAATCAAAAGTGGATGGTTGATCAGCGCACGAGCCACGGCTGTGCGTTGCTTCTCGCCGCCGGAGATCTCCGCCGGATATTTATCCCGAATGGGGCTGATGCCAAACACATCGCACAGCTGATTGGCCCGCTCCTCCACCAGTGTGTTGACGCTTCCGCCGATGATGGCGGGCAACAGAATATTCTGCCGGACGGTAAGGCCATCCAAAAGCAAAAAGTCCTGAAAAACAAAGCCCATCTGCCGGTTCCGGACCTGGGCAAGGGCATCTTCCCCGAGATTTGCCAGTTCCGTATTTCCCAGTGTAATAATCCCCCGGTCCGCCGGGATATAACAGGAAATACAATTCAACAGAGTGGTCTTGCCGGAGCCGGAAGGTCCCATAACGGCCACAAACTCCCCTTTTTCCACATGAAGGGATACCCCTTTCAGAACTTCATAGATGGTTTTTCCTGTCTGGTAGGATTTATGCAGGTCCTGGACAGTCAGCATGGTGAAACTCCTTTCGCATAGAAGACATTGCATCCGCAGGGTACTTTATTATGTTCATCATACTTTCAGCAAAAGTCCCCGCGCAAACGGCGGTGTTATCTGCGGCAAGTTCGGCGTAAAGTTTGACCGGGATTCCAAAACAGATGTAAAAATGTGCGCTTTTTATGTCAAGTTCGGTTTTGTGTATCTGCCTTCCTATGATACAATAATCAAGAATTGCCCGGTCTTTTTTCGCCGCGACGAAACGCCTATAGGATACGGAGGAATGCACATGCTGAGGATCGGAATCTGTGATGATTCGGCGGAGGCCCGCTTTGTGCTTCGCGCTGCGCTAGAGCGCATTTTAGAGAACCGAAAAATACAGGGACAGATATTTGAGTTTTCGGCGGGAGAAAATCTGCTCTGCTGGTTTGACCACCATATGGGGGAACTGGAACTCATCTTTTTGGATATGGAACTGCACCAGTTGGATGGGCTGGAGACGGCCCGGCGGCTCCGCGCTATGGATGCCGGTCTCCAGCTTGTGTTTGTTACCGGTTACCCGGAACATGTCTTTGAGGGGTACAGCGTAGGGGCCTTGGGGTATCTGTTAAAGCCGCCAAAGCAGGAACAACTGGAAGATGTTTTGGAGCGGGCCCAGGCAGTATTGTACCGTAATTTGGAGCGGGCCTATATCTGCCATAACGGAGATACCCACTACCGGATTCCCATTTCCGGTATCCTCTACTTTGCATCGGACCGGCGCCAGGTACGGTGCGTTACGGAAGGACGTTCTTACAGCTTCTACAGTAAATTGGACACCGTGGCACAGGAGGTAGGACAAAGCTTTATCCGCGTTCATCAGAGGTATCTGGTCCGTGCCGGGGCGGTAGACCGAATCGAAAGCGGTGAAGTGATTCTGTGTAACGGCGAGCGCCTCCCGGTGAGCCGTTCGTGTCAGCAATCGGCTCTTTTGGCTTTGGCGCGGGCGGAACTGGAGAGGTTCTGAATGAAAACACTGATTTGGAATTTTTGGTTCTATGGCCTCTGGTGGATCAACATTCTGGCCAATGGTTTTTTTCTGTACCGGATTTGCCGGCCATTCATAACATTCCGGAAAGGACGTTTCTGGCAGGCTTTGCTTTTTCTGACCCTTGCCGGCAGCAGCGGCATGGTGATCTGGATTGGTGATCCCAACATGCTGTATACCATGCCGGTATATTTCATTCTGTTTCTTCTATGCACAAAGGGAGATTTGACGGGGCGTTTGGCCGTAGGCGTTATCTCTTTTTGCCTGACCATGTCCGTCTGCGCTTTACTGGACACTTATGTACTGGAAGTAGATGCAGCCCACCTTTATGACCTGTTGGTTCGGGTATTGCGGACTTCGATCTTCGGCATTCTTTGGCTGGTGCTGCGCCGCCATTTTCCAAAAGAACGGGTACACCTTTCCCGTCGGTTGTGGCAGATGGTGTTGGGATTGGCAATCATGCCGTTGTGTGCTCTTGTTGCCGTGGTATTGCTGACTTTTCAAAAATACGATTCTGCCGCCGTCAATACGCTGGCCATGAATCAGGGGTTGGTGGTACTCCCCTTTGTACTTCTGACATCCGTTGTAATTCTGTTCGCAGTCCTGATACTGGCCGATCATGAACGGCTGGAACAGTCCACCCGCCTGGCCGAAATGCGGAATCTCTATTATCAGAGCCTTCAGCGGCAAGAGCGTCAGGTCCGGCAGATTCGCCACGACCTG
>NZ_JACJKP010000234.1 GCF_016901605.1 Gemmiger formicilis | reverse complement strand
GCAGGCGCCAAAAAACAGGGAAAGGAGGCACAGTAATTTATGAGCCAAAGCAAAAATAATGTAGGCGCGGCATTGCGGCAAAAAAGCAGCAGTGTGTTGGCGGCTTTACTGTGCATCCTGATCGGTCTGATTGTGGGATTGATTGCATTGGTCATCATCAATCCTGAACACGCCTGGCAGCAGGGATTTCTTCGCATTATTCAGGGCGGCTTCTATGATTTCCCCTATGGTGTAGGCAAAACCCTGACGAACTCTGCTCCGTTGATCATGACCGGTCTGTCGGTTGCTTTTGCCTTCAAAACAGGTCTTTTCAACATCGGCGCAGCCGGGCAATATACATTGGGAGCATTCGGCGGTTTGTATTGTGCGTTGATTCTCAATCTGCCCTGGTATGTGTGTTTGCTGGCGTCGGCGCTTTTTGGTGCGGTATGGGGGGCAATCCCGGGTGTGTTCAAGGCTTATTTGAACATCAACGAGGTTATCACCTCCATTATGTTCAACTGGATCGGCCTGTATATGGTCAATGAGATCATTTATGCCCGCGGTACCGGCGCAATGTATGACGCCAACAATACCCGCACCTGGAAAGTGGCGGACCGCTCGCCGGATTCGCTCATTCCTTCCGGCGGCATGGCCGAACTGTTCCATACCCCCAGCACGACCATCTCCATCTTCTTGGCGATTGCCGCTGCTATTCTCATCTGGGTGGTTCTGGAAAAGACCACCTTCGGTTATGAGCTCAAGGCAGTCGGCCTTAATAAGAACGCCGCCCGCTACGCCGGCATTAATGAGAAAAAGAACATCATTCTTTCCATGACCATTGCCGGTGCATTGGCCGGTTTCGGCGCGGGATTGCTGTACCTGTCCGGCGGTGCTGAGTGGAATCCGCTGAATACCACCAGCCTGCCGGCTATGGGCTTCAACGGCATTGCAACTGCGTTGCTGGCAGCATCCCATCCCATCGGAACCATTTTCTCCTCGATCTTTATTTCCCATATTACGGTGGGCGGCAGCTTCTTGCCCACAAAGTATTTCCCGGCCGAGATTGCGGATCTGATTTCCGGCATCATCATTTATCTGTGTGCTTTCGCTATGCTGTTCCGTGGCTTGATTGCCAAGAAGATGCATGCGGATAAGGACACACCCGATGCCAATGCGGAACCGGCCCCGAAGGCCAAGAAGGAGGGTAAGTGATATGCTGCTGCTGATCAAATACACCCTTTTGTACGGCATCGTACTCATGCTGGTGGCGCTGGGCGGCATGTTCAGCGAACACTCCGGCATCATCAATATTGCCCTGGAAGGCATTATGGTAATCGGTGGCCTGGGCGGTGTTCTGGCGGTCGCCATGCTGCCCAATACGTTGCCTCCGCTTGTTATTGTGACTATTTCCATTTTGGTGGCGGCACTTTCCGGCATGGTGTTTTCGCTGCTGCTTGCTTTTGCTTCCATCAATCTGAAAGCGGACCAGACCATAGGCGGTACAGCTCTGAATATGTTGGCTACGGCAATTGCCATTATTCTGGCAAAGAACTTCAACGGCTCTACCTCTTCCAAAATCAATTACACCAATAATGCGTTCCTGTTCAAAATTGGAAGCCTTGAACTGAGCGTATTTGTTCCGTTGGGCATTGTACTGCTGATTATCAGCTACATTGTAATGTATAAAACCCGTTTTGGTCTGCGGCTGCGTGCTTGCGGTGAACATCCTCAGGCGGCAGACTCGGTAGGCATTAACGTTTACAAAATGCGCTACGCCGGCGTTCTGATTTCGGGTGTGCTGGGCGGCATTGGCGGCCTGGCTTATATCATTCCCAGCGTACAGACCTGGAACTTCGAGGTGGGCGTTGCGGGTACCGGCTTCCTGGCACTGGCTGTTATGATTTTTGGCCAGTGGAAACCGGTGCACATCTTTGGCGCCGCTATGTTCTTCGCAGTGTTTAAGAGTCTGGCGAATATTGCAGACGCTACGTTCCTCTCGCAGTTGGGCTGGTCGTCCAACATCTACAATATGATGCCGTTCATTGCCTCCATGGTTATCCTGGCTTTTACCAGCAAGAACAGTATGGCTCCCAAGGCAGAAGGCATCCCTTACGACAAGGGAAGCCGATAAGTACCGGCATACGGTTTATGAAGATTTTTGGAAATGCCGTCTGCGGGCGGCATTTCTCTGTTTCAACCGCTCTGCGATACAGTCTTTTACCGAAAGGGGGATCTCAATATGCGAATGTATGATATCATTGCCAAAAAACGGGACGGTGGTACGCTGACCCGGGAAGAATTGGCGTTTGCCATTAACGGGTATGTAGCCGGGGATGTGCCGGACTATCAGATGTCGGCGCTGCTGATGGCCATCTATCTGCGTGGCATGACAGACGAAGAAACAGCGGAAATGACCGATATTATGGCCAGTTCCGGAGATATGGTAGACCTTTCCGCAATTCAGGGCATCAAGGTGGATAAGCACTCCACCGGCGGTGTAGGCGATAAGACCACGCTGGTAATCGCACCGGTAGTGGCGGCCTGCGGCGTGAAAATCGCAAAAATGAGTGGTCGGGGATTAGGGCATACCGGTGGTACGGTTGACAAAATGGAGGCCGTACCCGGTACCCGTACCAGCTTGAATCAGGAAGAATTTTTCCGCCAGGTGAACGAGATTGGCATTTCGGTTATCGGGCAGAGCGGTCATATTGCGGTCGCTGACAAAAAGATGTATGCACTGCGGGACGTAACAGCTACCGTGGGATGCATTCCGCTGATCGCATCTTCCATCATGAGTAAAAAATTGGCAGCCGGTTCCGATGCCATCCTGTTGGATGTTACCATGGGGGACGGCGCCTTCATGAAAGATCTGGACAGCGCTATTGAATTGGCGCGGCAGATGGTAGCCATTGGTACAGCCCATGGCCGTAAGGTGGCGGCTCTGATTACCGATATGGATAAGCCGTTGGGACGCAACATCGGTAACTCTTTGGAAGTGGCCGAGAGTATGGCAGTCTTGCAGGGCCATGGACCGAAGGATCTTACCGAGGTGTGCCTGCAGCTGGCAACCAATATGTTGATTCTGGCCGGAAAGGGCGACGCCGCAACATGCCGTTCCATGGCGGAACAGGTGATTGCTGATGGATCTGCGTTTGATCTTTGCTGCAAAATGTTTGCTGCACAAGGCGGAGATATTTCGGTGCTGAAAGATGCGTCAAAATTCCGTCAGGCAAAATACAGCTATGAACTGACCGCTGAACAAGAAGGGTACATTTGCAAAAATGATGTAGAAAAGATCGGCAACGCCAGTGTATTGTTGGGGGCGGGCCGCATCAAAAAGGAAGACTCCATCGATTTTGCCGCAGGAATTACCATGCACAAAAAGCTGGGGGACTATGTAAAGGCAGGGGA
>NZ_JACJKP010000233.1 GCF_016901605.1 Gemmiger formicilis | reverse complement strand
AACGCCCGCGCTTTCCTGCAGCGGATGAAGGAGAACGGCAAGCAGTACCACTTTGTGGAAGTCATGGCTTGCCCGGGCGGCTGCATCGGCGGCGGCGGACAGCCCAAAGACCTGATGAAAGACGCCGACGATACCCGCAAGCGCCGCATTGCCGCCCTGTACCGGCGGGATGAGGCCATGACACTGCGCACCAGCCACGAAAACCCCGAGATCAAAGAAGTGTACGAAGCCTTCTACGGCAAGCCCCTCAGCCCGCTGGCGGAACAGATGCTTCACACCAGCTATCAGGACCGAAGCGGCCTTCTGCATAAAGAAAATACGACTACAGTAAAAGGAGAAACAAAGCTTATGAAAAAGTGGAAATGCAAAATCTGCGGTTACATTCATGAAGGCGACAGCGCCCCGGAGGCCTGCCCCATCTGCAAGCAGCCTTCTTCCGCCTTTGAACTGATCGAGGAAGCCCCCGCCAAGGGCACCAACAAATACGCCGGCACCCAGACAGAAAAGAATCTGGAAGCCGCTTTTGCCGGGGAGTCCCAGGCCCGGAACAAGTACACCTACTTCTCTTCTGTAGCCCAGAACGAAGGCTACGAGCAGATCGCCGCCCTGTTCCTGCAGACCGCGGAAAACGAAAAGGCCCACGCCAAGCTGTGGTTCGAGGAGCTGCACGGTGTAGGCAGCACTGCCGAAAACCTGCTCCACGCTGCCGAAGGCGAAAACTACGAGTGGACCGACATGTACGACAGCTTTGCCAAAACCGCCGAGGAAGAGGGCTTCCCGGAACTGGCTGCCAAGTTCCGTCTGGTGGCCGCCATTGAGAAGCGCCACGAGGAACGCTACCGCGCCCTGCTGCACAATGTGGAGACTGCCCAGGTCTTTGAGAAGAGCGAGGTCAAGGTATGGGAGTGCCGCAACTGCGGCCACATCGTGGTAGGCACCGCCGCCCCGGAGGTTTGCCCCACCTGCAACTACGCCAAGAGCTTCTTTGAAATCCACAGCGACAACTACTGATTCCGGCCGACTTTGGCAGTAAGATAAGGAGCCGGGCTTTCCCGAGAAGGGAGAGCCCGGCTCCTTTTTTGTTTGCTGCCCTGCGAACCGCCCCCGCATGCCATACCGGCAGCGGCAGCACCAACAGCAAGCGGCACGCCGCCCATTCCGGAAGAACCGGCGCCCATGCCCACCATGGCCATCAGCTCACCCATGTCACCCATGACGGCACGGCCGCCCTCGGTGGCAGAGATGTCCTTGATGGTGTCGTTGAGAGAGAAGATGCTCAAGCGGCTGGCGCCGGTAACTTCCAGGGATTCCACCGTTTCCTCCGGGATGCTTTCAAAGCTCTGGGCAAAGGACTTGGTGAAGAAGGCGGTGGTGTGCACGCACAACCCGGCCACACCGGCTTCGGGACCCATGCCCAGGCAGACCAGCATCAGCAGCACCCACACAGGGGTAGGTATCGCCCGCAGGAAGGTGAAGAAGGATTGGGTGGCCACTGCGAGCACCGGCAGCCGGAACACATTGCGGGCGGCCAGCATCCCGAAGAGAATCCCCAACACCAGGCTGTACAGCAGCGAAAGCACCGCGATGGAGACCGTTTCCACCAGAGAGGAAAAGACCAGATCCATGTTGGAAAAATCCAGATGGGCCAGATTCCAGAACACCACGCCGATGTCCGGCACGCGGGAGAGCATTTTGCCCCAGTCAATAATTTTACAATGCTCCTTCACATTGTACAACCTCTCCATTGCGACCAACTATCGTTTCACCATGAGCAAAAATCCTTGACTAAACCGCAGTCAGTCCAGAATACCGTGTACGGGGTTGTGCTTCATGGCCGCACCGCGGACATAACGGGAGGTGATGGGTACCGCCGCGCCGGAATTGCTGCTCTTTTCAAAGCTCTGCATGACTTCCAGCACATGGTAAGTCTGCTTCCAGTTTTCCCGGGGGTCACGGCCGGTCTGCAGTGCTTTTGCCATATCGGCCAGGCCCAAAGCCCGGGAATTTTCCGCATAGTCGAAGCAAAGGGGAATCTCCATGGGGGCGCCGCCCTCCTGCCGCAGCAGTCGGACTGGACCGCCGAACCCATTGGGGTCCGGCACGAACAGGGTGCCCTCTGTGCCGTAAATTTCCAGCCGGGCCTGGCTGGGATAACATACATCAAAGGTAGTGAAGATGGTACCCACCGCGCCGCTTTCAAAGTTCAGGATGCCGGTCACGTAGGTGGGAACCTTCACATCCACCACCTCGCCGCAGTGGGGCTGACTGGTGATGGTGCGGGTGGGGAAGGAAGCCTTGGTCACCCCCATCACGCTGGAAACGCCGCCCAGCAGGTTGACCAGCGCCGTGATGTAGTAAGGCCCCATATCCATCATGGGACCACCGCCGTACTGGTAGTAGAACGCCGGGTCCGGGTGCCAGCTTTCGTGACCGCGGCAGATCATGAACGCCGCCGCGCCGATGGGCGTTCCGATGTATCCATCATCAATGAGTTTGCGGCAGGTCTGGATACCCGCCCCCAGGAAGGTGTCCGGCGCGCCGCCCAGCATCAGGCCTTTTTCCTGGGCAAGCCGCACCAGCTCCTTGCCCTCTTCCAGAGAAGCCGCCAGCGGCTTTTCGGAATACACATGCTTGCCCGCCTTCAGCGCTTCCAGCGAAACGCCGTAGTGCTCGTAGGGACGGGTCAGGTTCAGCACAATGTCGATTTCGGAGTCCGCAAACAGCTCATACATGGTATCGTACAGCTTGGGAATGTTGTACTTTTTCCGGGCACGCTCTGCCTTTTCCCGTACCAGGTCGCACACTGCCACCAGCTCGATTTCCTTGAAGCATTGGGTGATATTCTGCAGGTAGATGCCGGAAATATCCCCCACACCCACCATACCGATCTTAACCGTATTGGCCATCGTGAATTCCTCCTGATTTTCCTGTACATTCGTTTTCCCGTCCCTTTCCGGTGGGCGGGAAATTGCCGGGTTCAATACATCTTGGCGGTATTTTCGAACCGTTCGGTGGTCAGTCCGTGTTCCACCGCATACTGCTTGCCCTCACCGGCCCAGACCATGCCCCGTTCCATCAGCACCTGGGCGCCGGGGGACTTGTCGAACACATCGTCATGGTGACCCAAAGAGGTATAGAACACCCGTCCGTTGCCCCAGAACTTGGTCCACGCCACCGGCATATCCACCGGCTTGTTGGAGATGTGATAATAGGGCACCACCGGGAACCGGGTGGTGGCCAGTACCTCCACAGCGGGGTCGATATGCAGGTAGTAGTGCTCGCTGCACACCGGGAAATCCTCCAGTCCTTCCACAATGGGGCTGGAACCGTGGCGGATGTTCACCGTGTACTCGATGCCGTCGCCGCCTGGGTGGCTGACCCACTGACCGCCGGTGATGAACTGCCATTCCGTATCCTGCCGGAAG
>NZ_JACJKP010000232.1 GCF_016901605.1 Gemmiger formicilis | reverse complement strand
CGGTGCGTTCGATCTGACTGCGTTTTACAATCGGCATCACACCGGCCGAAACCGGCAGCGTAATGCCCGCCCGTCTGGCAAGGTTCAGGAACCGATAGAAATGCATATTGTCAAAGAACAACTGAGTCACAAGATGTTCTGCTCCCGCTGCCTGCTTGCTGCGCAGGTTCTCCACATCCTGTCGCAGGTTTTCCGCTTCCGGATGGCCTTCCGGATAGCAGGCACCGTGCACGGAAAAGTCCGGCTTGTAATTCTTGATAAAAGCGGTCAGATCACAGGCATGTACAAAATCCGGGCTTTCCGGGCGGGTGGGCGTACGGTCACCACGCAATGCCAATACATCGTGCACGCCTACTGCTTCCAATTGATCCAGGATTTTTGCAGCGCTTGCACGGTCATTGCCCATGCAGATCAGATGCGCCAGTGCTGGAATTCCCAGCTCATTCTGGATAAGGTCCGCTACCTCTACGGTCGAAACACCGCCGGCTGATCCGCCTGCGCCAAACGTAACACTGATGAAATCCGGCTTCAGGCGGCTCATTTCATGGAGTGTGGCACGCATTTTTTCCATCTGTGTGGTCTGCTTGGGCGGAAAACACTCAATAGAAAACACGCACCGCTTTGCCTTGAATTGTTCAACAATCTTCATACTTTCGCTCTCCCTCTATATCAGAGGCATGTCAGGCTGCCGCATCCAACGTTTCTTCGGAAGTCGACGCACTTAATATGCCGTTTTCATAGGTAAAGGTAATCGTTCCCATCGTGTCAGTCCGGTAAACAGCCGCACCAATCTCTTCCAGACGGCGCAGTGTTTCCTCATGGGGATGACCATACTCATTATCCAACCCGCAGCTGATGGCTACTGCCTGCGGCTGCACAACCGACAGGAGTTCTTCTCCGCTGGAAGTTGAGGAACCATGGTGCCCCGCCTTGTACAAAACCGCTTCCAGCTCCGTTCCATAACGTTCCACCAGGGCTTCCTCTGCCGAATCTTCTGCATCACCGGTAGCCAGATACCGGAACCCGCCGGCTTCAAACAGAAGGCACAAAGAGCCGTTGTTCGCATCGTCGGCGTCCTTCATCCAGGCGCTTCCGCCCTGCAAAATATGCAAGGTGCCGGTGCCCAATGAATAGCGTTCCCCTTCTGACGTTTCCTGCACGGTTGTTTGGCCGGTTTTCGCCAGCTCCAGCAATCCTCGCGGCCATGGAGAGGAATCATCAGGATCTTCTGTTGGCCACACCGGCAGCAACAGGGTGTCTACCGACAAATTCTCCAGCACCGCCATGGCGCCGCCCGTATGATCGGCATGGGGATGGGTCAGGACCAGATACTTCAGTTCCGTGATTCCCGCCTGCCGCAAGCTGCGAATCAGGGCATCCTGTGAATCCGATGTACCGGTGTCAATCAGGCAGTACTCTCCGTCTTGCCCAATCAATACCGAATCTCCCTGCCCTACATCCAGCACGGTCACCGTGGTTTCACTGTCTGCCAGAAGTTCCGGGTTAGGGCCATCCAAAGGAACGCCCAACGCGGTATACACTTCTGACCAGGTGGGAACGCCTTGTTGCCCACCATAGAACTCAATGACCAGGCCGGCCGCAGCCAGCAGAAAAGCGACCACGGCCGTTACAAGCCATGAATAGTGCTTTTTGCTGCGGCGGCGTCTTCTCTTACGCTTCATCGTACTGCGCATTCAATTTACGCTCCTGCCATTGTGCCCGGGTAATCAGTACTGCGCGGGGTTTGGCACCCTCATAAGGTCCGATGACTTTTTCCTGCTCCATCTGATCCATAATGCGGGCAGCACGGGCATATCCCAGCTTGCAGCGACGCTGCAAAAGACTTGTGGAAGCTTGCCCGGCATCAATTACACACTCCACCGCCTGTTCAAACATGGGGTCCAGAGCGCCGTTACCGTCGCCGTCATCATCGCCTTTCTTGTTTCCCTTTTCGGCCACTGCGCGGCGTTCCATCTCCGCAATCATTTCTTCGTCATACTGAGACGAAGAAGTGGATTTGATAAAGCTCAACACCGCACCGATTTCTTCGTCGGTCACAAAGGTACCCTGCACGCGTACAGGCTTGGCCGCACCAACCGGCAGGAACAGCATATCACCGTTACCGAGCAGTTTTTCAGCACCGGACGTATCCAGAATGGTACGGGAGTCGATCTGGCTGGAAACCGCAAAGGCAATACGGCTGGGGATGTTGGCTTTGATCAGACCGGTAATAACATCCACACTGGGACGCTGCGTTGCAACAATCAGGTGGATACCTGCCGCACGGGCTTTCTGGGCAATACGGCAGATGTAATCTTCCACTTCTTTACCGGCCACCATCATCAGGTCTGCCAACTCGTCAATGATAATTGCGATATACGGCAGATGCTCCATTCCTGTCTGAGCAGCCAGTTTGTTGTAAGCCTTGATCTCCCGCACATTGTTTTCGGCAAACAATTTATACCGGCGTTCCATTTCCGCTACGCTGGCGCCCAAAGCACCTGCTGCCTTGCGAGGTTCCGTAACGACCGGCATCAGCAGGTGCGGAATACCGTTGTACTCTGCCAATTCGACAACCTTCGGGTCGATGAGGATCAGTTTGACATCCTCCGGCCCGGAGCGGAACAAAAAGCTGATGATAATAGAGTTCACACAGACCGACTTACCGCTGCCGGTAGAACCGGCAATGAGCAGGTGCGGCATTTTACACAGGTCTGCGACCTGCGCCGTACCGGCAATATCCTTGCCGAGCGCCATTGTAAGCGGGCTGCGCATATTGATGTAATTCTGCGATTCAAACACCGTGCGGATATTGACCGTAGAACGGATCTTGTTGGGCACCTCGATACCGACAGCCGGTTTGCCGGGGATGGGTGCTTCAATACGCACACCGGCGGTGGCAAGGTTCAGTGCAATGTCATCGGCCAGGCTGGTAATTCGGCTGACTTTAATACCCGCCTGGGGCTGCAGTTCATACCGTGTAACGGAAGGACCGCGGCAGATATCCAGAATCTTGGTTTTTACGCCGAAGCTTTCCAGTGTGTTCACCAGTGTGTCGGCGTTTTTCTTCATTTCCCGTGCGGCCCCCATCTCATCCTCCGGCCGCGTGGCATTGAAGAGGTTCAACGACGGGTAGCAATAGGGTTTTGGCGGTTCTTTGGAAGCATTGGCAAGCTGCATGGCTGCCGGGTCCGCCTTGGCGGCAGACGGGGGTGTCCGGATCGGTGCTGTCGCGGAGTTGCCCACCGCAGTACTCACCTGCAGACGTGCCGCTTCGCCGCCCTGGGGAACCGTAAAGGTACTTTCTGTTCCACTGGGAGCCGGCGCGGCTGTTACGGGCTGTGCGTCCAGCAATTCGGACAAAGGACGGCCCGCCTGCCATGCAGCACTGGCTGCCTGTCCCACATCAAAGCTGCCGTTCAGCGTAGGGATGGAACCGCTGTC
>NZ_JACJKP010000231.1 GCF_016901605.1 Gemmiger formicilis | reverse complement strand
GGGCAAATTATCTTGTCCAAAAAGGCAATTTAATTCGTCAATGAACTGAAAAATATACGGAGTAATGTGGAGTTTTCACTTTCATTACTCCGTTATTTTTTTACCCTTTTTGCAGCGGATAACCTCCAAGTGCTCTCCTGATGATTCCTCTCATAACTCCTCCAAATTGGATGAAAAATGAGGGGAATTATCAGGAATGCAGGTGATTTTCCGCGGATTATCGCAAAATATTTTGCGCGTCAATGACTGCCGGGTACCTCTTCAAATACTTCACCTTCATCCTATTACAACTGTAAAACGCGAAAAAGTGGTCGGGTACCCCGAGTAATTTCTCTTATCTTGTTCTCAGGTTCCATTGACAAGTTATTTTTGCTCGATTGACAAATTATTTTGCCCCCTGACACTTTTGTTCGGGGGCAAATTATCTTGTCCAAAAAGGCAATTTAATTTGTCAATGAAATGAAATATAACGGAGTAATGTGGAGTTTTCACTCGCATTGCTCCGTTATTTTTTTACCCTTTTTGCAGCGGATAACCTCCAAGTGCTCTTCTGATGATTCTCCTCATAATCCCCCCCAGATTGGATGAAAAACGAGGAAAATTATCAGAAATGCAGGTGATTTTCCACGAATTATCGCAAAATATTTTGCGCGTCAATGACTGCCGGGTACCTCTCGAATTCTTCTCAATTCATCCTATTACAACTGCAAAACGCGAAAAAGCGGCCGGGTACCCCCCGTAATTTCTCAAGTCCTGTTCTCAGATTCCATTGACAAGTTATTTTTGCTCGATTGACAAATTATTTTGCCCCTTGACATCTTTGTTTTGGGGCAATTTATCTTGTCCAAAAGGGCAATTTAACTTGTCAATGAACTGAAAAATATACGGGGTAATGTGGAGTTTTTGCTCTCATTACTCCGTTATTTTTTTGCCCTTTTTGCAGCGGATAACCTCCAAGTGCTCTCCTGATGATTCTCCTCATAACCCCTCCGGAAGGGGCAGGGGATGAGGGAAATTGTCAGGTGAATTTTCAGATGCTATTACCAGATTCCATTGACTACTTATTTCTTTCCAAAAATCATTTGTGCCCATAATGCATAAAGGCTCTGGATAAGAATCGGCGATTGACGATTGATATAATGAAAAGTACCGCAGATAATTCTTACGATACTCTTTTTATATTGTGGGTTTTAAAGACGGCACAGATCAGTGCAAAAAAAAGATCCGAGTCAGCGACTCGGATCTTTTTGGTGGAGATGAGGGGGATCGAACCCCTTACCTCCTGCATGCCATGCAGGCGCTCTCCCAGGTGAGCTACACCCCCATAGGGTTTTCTGATGTATATTTCAGAAAGCTTTGTTATTATATCAGTGCTTGAAAAAAATGTCAAGGTGCTTTTTGAAAAAAATACAAATTTTTCAAATGGAGAGGATATACTTGACAAATATGTATTCTGCGCATATAATGAACGTTGTTCAAGTTGGGAGGGCCTATGAATATCATTGCAACATCCAAAGAAGAGATTCTGCAAACCTGCCGGGAGTTGATTCGTCAACAGAAGGGGACTACATTAAATGTGCGCCAAGTTGCTTCCGCTTGCGGTGTTTCTGTGGGGACCGTATACAATTATTTCGATTCCAAGGCGGATTTGGTAGGCGCTGCAGTAGAGAGTGTCTGGAATGATATTTTTCGTTGCGAAGAGCAAGATGATTCCTTTTCAGATATATTGAGCTGTATTCGATGGATGTTTGCGCGCATGGAATACGGAAGCAGACAATATCCTGGTTTTTTTGTGCTACATTCCATGAGCTTTGCTCAGCAAGGAAAAAGCGATGGAAAACAACGTATGCAGAAAACATGGCAGCATATGTGCGAGATGTTATGCGCGGTATTGCGCAACGATGCCAACATACGTTCGGGTGCTTTTGATGACAGTTTTACGCCTGAAATGATGGCAGACCTTTTGTTTTCACTGCTGTTGGCTGCATCCATGCGATGTGACTTTTCTTGTGATGCTGTATTACAGATTGCACGCAGAACACTTTACTGAATATTTCAGCACCCGGACCGTCAGATCAAGCGCCTGTGTTTAAGGGTTCGGGTGATTTATATTTTTCAAAGTGAACGTTGTTCACAAAAGAAGGGGGAATTTTATGAAAGTAGCTCGTAGAAATTTACTGCTTATCGCTTGTCTTGTATGGAGTGCAGCCGGATTCAATATCCTGCGTATCGGCATTTTGTCCTACTCTATGTATCTGACTCCACTGAATATTCTGTTGTCCGTGTTGGTATTTACGGTGTTTCAGTATTTGGTTTTTGGAAAACTTGTGCGCAAGCACACCGCCAGAATCCAATCCTATAAAGAAGAGAGGCAATTCTTTCTCAAGTTCTTTGATGTGAAATCTTTTCTGATCATGGCTATTATGATGAGCGGGGGAATTGGATTGCGAGCCTCGGGCATAGCGCCGCTTCGCTTTATTGCGGTGTTTTATTCCGGGCTGGGAGCGTCGCTCTTGATAGCGGGGGTTTTGTTTGGCAAAAATTATGTAACAGCCGTAAAGAGCTCATCAGCTCTTGTGGATAAATTATAAAAAGGAGACAGACTTATTATGCAGGCTATTATGGAAACTGCTTTTGATGCCCTATACCTTGTGACGGTAATTACATTGGGCATTAAGATGATCGTTACATGCAAAGGAAATTCTCAGTTTCGTCTATTTGGATTGATGGCGGTCGTACTGGGGGCAGGCGATGCCTTTCATTTGATTCCCCGGGCATGGGTTCTTTGCACGACCGGACTCGAGAATTACACGGTGGCTTTGGGAATGGGAAAATGGATCACTTCCATTACCATGACGGTTTTTTATGTTCTTCTTTACTATGTATGGCGGCTGCGTTACCGTGTGCAGGGCAGAAATATGATAACTGCCGCTGTATACGTATTGGCGGGTTTGCGTATTCTGTTGTGTATGATGCCGCAAAACCAGTGGCTCAGTGCGGAGGCGCCGCTTTCCTGGGGCGTTTATAGAAACATTCCTTTCGCCTTGTTGGGCCTGGTAGTGATTGTTCTGTTTTATACCAGCGCAAAGCAAGCAACGGACAAGGCGTTCCGCTGGATGTGGCTTACCATTGTATTAAGCTTTGCTTTTTACATTCCGGTGGTGATCTTCGCCGACCAATATCCTCTAGTTGGTATGTTGATGATTCCGAAAACCTGCGCGTACGTGTGGACCATTGTAATCGGATATTGCGCTATGAAAAAAGAAGCCTGACTCCGATAAAGAACAAAAGCAGCTGCCTTTATACAGGTAGCTGCTTTTTGTGTTAAAGCGAAAATAAAATCAAAACCACCCGTTGAACGGGTGGTTTGAACAGGCCCTATAAGGGCCTATCTCCTGTGGTCGCTCCCTAAAGGGAGCCCTGAAAAGTCTGGCAACCACACTTTTACCACGG
>NZ_JACJKP010000024.1 GCF_016901605.1 Gemmiger formicilis | reverse complement strand
CACCGTGGAAACAGCGCCGCAGTTCGGGCAGGTAACCTCGTAGAGGTCCTCGCTGTCCTCATCCTCGGCTTCTTCGTCATCCTCACCGTAGAGATCGGCAACCATATCGTCCAGATCCTGGTCCAGGGTTTCCAGTTCGTCGTACACCTGATCCAGCGCGTTGTCATGCTCGGTGACGGTGGCCGCCATCTCTTCCAGCAGGTCCATCATGGCTGCAATGACCTTGCCGTTCTTGGAGGCGGGGTCAAATTCCATACCGGTCATCAGGCCGCGGATGTAAGCGGCTTTTGCATTCAGATCCATAGCCATAGTGCTTTTCCTCCGTTTGCTGTTTGTCAAAAAAAGCCGGGCGCGGCGGTATGCCATGCCCGGCAGAGAAATCAGTTGACGCGCTCCATATACTCGCCGGTGCGGGTATCGATGCGGACCTTATCGCCCTCGTTGATGAACAGCGGCACGCGGATCTCGGCGCCGGTCTCGACGGTGGCGGGCTTCAGGGTGTTGGTAGCGGTGTTGCCCTTGATGCCCGGCTCGGTAGCGGTGATCTCCAGCTCAACAAAGTTGGGGATTTCCACGCTGAACACCTTGCCCTTGTAGCTCAGCAGCTTGCAGGTGTCGTTCTCTTTGCAGAACTTGAAGTTTTCCGGCACGTCGGAGGCGCTGACGGGGATATCGTCGTAGGTCTCCACGTCCATGAAGTGGTACAGGCCGCCGTCCTCGTAGGAGTAGGTAACCTCTTTACGCTCGATGAAAGCCTGAGGGAACTTGGCGGTGGGGTTGTAGCTGGTTTCCACCACGGAACCAGTGATCACGTTCTTGGTCTTGGTACGCACAAATGCGGCGCCCTTGCCGGGCTTGACGTGCTGGAACTCAACGACCTGAAGGACCTGGCCGTCCTGTTCAAAGGTGACGCCATTGCGGAATTCGCCTGCAGAAATCATATAAAAATTCCTCCAATAATAGAATGGTACTACATAGCTGTAACTATTTTACAGGATAATGCGTGTTTTTGCAAGACCTGGGCCACTTTTTTTGGGTGGTTTTCGCTATTTTTTTGCCTCGTCCTTTATAAAGCGGCGTAGGTACGGGCCAGAATCTGCCCGTCCTCTGCCTGAGTCCCTGCCGATTCACAGATGATCGTCGGCGTCAGGCCCCGGCTTTTCAGCAGTGCCAGAAGCGGTGCGTGGGGCGGACCGTACTGGGTATCTTCAAACGTAAGGTGGCACTTTTCGCCGCCTTTGGTGTAGGCAATGCGGGAAAAATGCGCGTGGAAATTTGCCGCCCGCCAGGGTCCCAGCACCTGCAGCTGATCCAGCAGGGCCGCATAATCTTCCTCCGCGTTTTCCTCCGCAAACTGAACTCCCTGGCTGCGCGCGTAAAGATGGCCGAAATCAATGCAGGGTGTGATGCGCTCGTCCACACTGCACAGGGCCAGCACCTCGTCCAGTGTGCCCAGCTGATTGACTTTGCCCATGGTTTCGGGGCAGAGGATGCAATCCCCGTATCCCGCCGCATCACAGGCTTCCACCGCCCGGCGCATGGTATCCATGGCTTTTTCCAGCGCTTCCTCCCGGCTCTGCTTGCCGCAGGAACCGGAGTGGAAAATCACCCGGCGCCCGCCCAGGGCCTTGACCAGCTCACAGCTTTGCAGCAGATAGTCAATGCTGTGCAGCCGCTTGTCTTCCTCCAGACTGGACATACTGATATAATAGGGCGCATGCACCGAAAGCGCAATGTTCCGTTTGGCGCAGGCTTCCCCCAGGGCCGCGGCTTTATCCAGTGCAAGGCGCACGCCGCGGCCGCACTGATACTCGAAAGCCGTAAGCCCAAAATCTGCCGTAAACGCTGCGATACCCTCCGGATCAAACTTTTTGATGGGATAGCTGTCCGAAAGACCAGCTGAACCGAAACGCGGACTCTCACTCATACAGTTTACCCCCTTTGCGGAAATACTTTTGCACCCAATGGGGTTCGAATTTACGTTTGATCTGCACACCACGCGCCTTATCGTGCGGGGTCCGCGGCAGCAAGAACAGGCAGGGAATGCCATACAGCCCGGCAGCCATCCGGTCGGTATAGATCTGGTCGCCCACCATGGCCATCTGGGACTTGGTCACCCCCAGGCGGTGGCGCGCCACCATCAGGCCGATGGGCAGCGGCTTGCAGGCCAACGACACCCACTCCAGTCCGATACGCTCGGCAAAGGGGCGTACCCGTTTGGCCGTATTGTTGGAAACCACCGTCAGGCTGATACCTGCTTCCCGCATTTGCTGCAGCCACGCTTTGACGCTTTCATCCAACATCTGGCTGCCGTCGCCGGTCAGGGTATTGTCCACATCCAGCACCAAAGCCTTGATGCCCTGCCGGGCCAAAAAATCCGGATGGATGGCTTCCACATTGCGAAAGATGAATTCTGGGGTCAGGATCATGGTACTGCTCCTTATACAAAAAAGTGCAGACCCGCGCAAAACGCGGGTCTGCACAGTCGTTCTTTGTAAGCTAGCTTACTTAAACTTGCGCTTGCGGGCAGCCTCGGACTTCTTCTTACGGCGCACAGACGGCTTCTCATAAGCCTCACGCTTACGCACCTCGGCCAACACGCCGCTACGGGCGGTGCTGCGCTTGAAACGGCGCAGAGCGCTCTCGAGGGACTCGCCCTCTTTGACACGGATCTCCGACATCTTCTTCCCTCCCTTGACCTGAGACAGGAGTTTGCCGGTCAAAACAATTAACCAGTAAACAAGATTATACTATACACACCCCTCGGATGTCAACTGGGAAACACCGCATACTGCGTCGAATTTTTAATTTTTTAACATTTTTTCCGCTTTTCCACTGCGGGGGTCAGAACACCGCATGCCAGACCCACAGTGCGCCGTAAATCACCGGCTGGTGAAGCATATAGACAAGCAGCGTATGCCGTCCCACACAGGCCAGCGGCCGCAGTACAGCCGGTGCCTGCCCTGTGCGCGGGCGCCACAGACCAGCCAGATAATACCCACACCAGAACAGGAAAATCCAGGGAATGATGGGGAAATAATCCGCCGAAGAAAACCGTGTGAAATCCGGCAGCCCCAGCCAGAACAGATTGGAACGGTACCAGGCCGCCGGCAGCGCGCACAACCGCAGATTTTCAAAGCCCAGATACCCTTCCGGCAACTGGTTGGTCAATGCAAACAGTACTGCGGATACCGCCAGTCCCGCCGGTGCCGGGCAGCGCCGCAGCAGCGGGTGCAGCAGACAGGTCAGCAGCACTGCGGCAGCATTCAGGTGCAGTACCCCGAACCAGATGGATTCTGACGGCATGAACCCGACGGTGACCACCGTGAGGATCACCGCACAGCCGGCAACCAGCAAACCGTTTTTCAAAGGCTTGCGTGCCAATGTAAAACTGTAGCCGGACAACAGAATAAAGCTCCAGCAAATATACTGCTGCCATACATGGCAGCCCGGCGACCAGATATCATACCAGCTTTCATGACCAAAGACATAAACCCAGTCATACAGGGCATGGTAGGCCAACATGTTGACCAGCGCCGCCCCGCGCAGCACATCCAGCAGCCACAGCCGTTTTGCGGACATAAACACCCAGCCTTCCGAAATTTTACAGTTTATTCATTGTAGCACACAGTGGCTCCGGTTGCAATTCCGGCGGTTTTGCAGTAAAATTTAAGCTGGATTATAAGGATTGGGGAGAAGTATATGCAACAGATTCGTCTGGTCGCATTGGATTTGGATGGAACCGTATTCAATGACCAAAAAGAGATCACGCCGCGTACGCTGGCTGCAATACAGTCCGCCCTGCAGAAAGGTGTGGTGGTCCTGCCCGCCACCGGGCGTACCGTGGCCGGGGTACCGGAGCAGTTCATCAAAATTCCCGGTGTGCGCTATGCGCTGACCTCCAACGGTGCATCCGTCGTGGACCTGCAAACCCAGGAAAAGCTGGTCAACCTGCCCTTTGATGCTGCCCTGGCGCAACGGGCCTATGATGTGGTGGCCCCTTTTGGCGGTATGATGAGCATTTTTATTGACGGCAACAGCTACACCACCAGCGAAAATGCCGAAAACAGCATTGACATGGTACCGCCCAACCTGCGCGATTATTTCCGTACCACCCGGATTGAAGTGCCGGATATGCATGCCACCATGCAGCAGTATCCCAATGATGTGGAAAAATTCAGCATCATGTACCGAACCGAAGCGGAGCGCAATGCTGCCTGGCAGGCCGTCGCAAAGGCTTGCCCCGAGATTGAGATCACTTCGAGCCTGGAACGCAACATGGAACTGAACGCACCGGGCATCAGCAAAGGCCGCGGCCTGATGGCGCTGGCCGAGCGTCTGGGGCTGGCCCTTGACGAGGTAATGGCCGTGGGCGATTCCGGCAATGACCTGACCATGCTGGAAGCTGCCGGGCTGGGTGTTGCCATGGGCAACGCCACCGAAGAAATCAAGCAGGCCGCTGACGTGATCACCGCGGACAACAATCACGACGGTGTGGCAGAGGCCATTGAAAAATACGTATTGTAATATATAAAATAAAAAATACAAGAGGTAGACACGATGAAAAACGTATTGGTAGGTCAATCCGGCGGCCCCACCGCCGTGATCAACTCCAGCCTGGCAGGCGTCTATGAAACTGCCAAAGCATGCGGTGCCCCCCATGTATACGGAATGCAGTACGGCATTGAAGGCGTACTGGAAGGCAAAATCGTTGACTTGGACACGGTTCTGTCCGATAAAATGGATATCGAGCTGCTCAAGCGCACGCCTTCCAGCTTTTTGGGCAGCTGCCGTCACAAGCTGCCCGATCCTTCGGTGGACGAACGCCCCTACACCAAGCTCTTTTCCCTCTTCACCGAGTATGACATCGGCGCTGTATTCTACATCGGCGGCAACGATTCCATGGATACCATCTCCAAGCTGTCCGCTTATGGGGAGAAGATCGGCAGTGCGATTCGGTTTATCGGTGTGCCCAAGACCATCGACAACGACCTGATGCTTACCGACCACACCCCCGGTTACGGCAGTGCCGCCAAGTATATTGCCACCATCTTGAAGGAAGTCATCTGCGACTCCAGTGTATACGACCTGCGCAGCGTGACGGTTGCCGAGATCATGGGCCGCCATACCGGCTGGCTGGCCGCCGCTGCCAGCCTGGCCGCAGGCCCGGATTGCAACGGCCCGGATCTGATTCTGCTGCCGGAGCGCCCCTTTGACGAGGAGGCTTTCCTTGCCAAGGTGGCCGAGCTGGAAAAAGAGCGTCACAATGTAATTATTGCCGTGAGCGAAGGCGTGAAAAATGCCGACGGCGTTTTCCTGTGCGACCTGGTTTCCACTGCAGGCCAGTTGGATGCTTTTGGCCATAAGGCCATTCTCAGTGGTACCAGCCGTTACCTAGCAGAACTGATTCGGGTACGCCTGGGCTGCAAGACCCGCGCCATTGAGTTTTCCACTCTGCAGCGGTGCGCCAGCCACCTGGCCAGCCGCACCGACATCACCGAAGCCTATCAGGTGGGCGGTGCCTCTGTGGAAGCCGCCATGCGTGGGGAAACTGCCAAAATGTGCGCCATCAAGCGGTTGAGCGACCAGCCTTACCGCGTTGAGACCGAAATGGTGGACGTAACAAAGGTTGCCAATTTTGAGAAGAAGGTCCCCGCCGAATGGATCACCGAGGACGGCATGCATGTGAACGAAAACTTTGAGCGTTATGCCCGCCCGTTGATCCAGGCAGAATTGACGCCCATTTATATCAACGGTGTCCCCCGCCACATTCATCTGGGCTGATTTCCGTCAAATTGTCTGGTATTCTGCAATTTTTACAATATAAAACTGCGTATTTTGTCGTGCAGATTGCTTAAATTGCACGAGTCGTTCCACGATGTGGAATTATCTTTTCCTCGCTTCCCGACACGTTCTGCCAGGCGTTCCACCTGGCGGAACAAAAACTTTCACAACGGTACGATCTTTTTTCGGCAACTCCTGCAATAGCAAAATTACAAGCCGCATGGTACACTGAATACAACAAATTCAGTATGCCGTGCGGCTTTTTATGGTACACGGTTCTTTCCAACCAGATAACGGCAGGAGGCAAACTATGGCAAAGAATGCAATCGTCGGTCAGTCCGGCGGCCCCACCTCGGTGATCAACGCCAGCCTGGCAGGCGTATATGAAAGCTGCAAGCGCCGCGGCGCCGGCAAGGTTTACGGTATGCTGCACGGCGTAGCCGGTCTGCTGGAACGCCGCACCTGCGTACTGGACGACAAACTGCAAAACGCCCTGGACATTGAACTGCTGAAGCGTACTCCGTCCAGCTACCTGGGCAGCTGCCGCTACAAATTGCCCGACTGGCACACCCCCGAAGGGGAAGCCGTTTACCTGCAGTTGTTTGAGATTCTGAAAGAACTGGACATCGGCTATTTCTTCTACATCGGCGGCAACGACTCCATGGATACCATCGGCAAGCTGGCGGACTACGGCGCGCACATTGGCAGCGAGATCCGTTTTATGGGTGTGCCCAAAACCATTGACAACGACCTGATGGTGACCGACCACACCCCCGGCTACGGCAGCGCCGCCAAATACATCGGCGTTGTGATGAAAGAAATCATCCGGGACGCCACCGTTTACGGCACCAAATATGTGACCATTGTAGAGATCATGGGCCGCAACGCCGGCTGGCTGACCGCCGCAGCCGCCCTGGCCAAAGCCGAAGACTGCGAAGGTGTGGATATGATCTGCCTGCCCGAAGTCCCCTTCAATGTGGACCATTTTGTGGAAAAAGTGGAGCGGATGCAAAAGACCAAACCTTCCATCGTCATTGCCGTTTCGGAAGGCGTCAAACTGGAGGACGGCCGTTACGTCTGCGAGCTGGCAGACGACGTCCACGCGGTGGATGCCTTCGGCCACAAAGCCCTGACCGGCACCGCCCGTTTTCTGGCCAACACGGTGGCCCGCCGTCTGGATACCAAAACCCGCTGCATTGAGCTTTCTACCCTGCAGCGCTGCGCCGGTCATCTGACCAGCCGTACCGATATTACCGAAGCATACCAGGTGGGCGGTGCTGCCGCCAAGGCCGCCTTTGAAGGCCACACCGGCGAAATGGTCGCCCTGGACCGCATTTCCAATGCACCGTACCAGTGCGGCACCAGCCTGCATCCCATCAGCGAAGTGGCCAACCTGGAAAAGAAGGTCCCTCTGGAATGGGTAAATGCGGACCACACCGCCATGACCCAGGAGTTTATCTCCTACGCAATGCCGTTGATCCAGGCCGAACTGACCCCCATTTATGTAGAAGGCTTGCCTCATCATATTTACCTCCCAGAAGCCTGATCCCAAACAGGCAAAAAACACCCCGCACCGATGCCATCCGGCACTCTGCGGGGTGTTTTTTTGCTTAATAAAATCCGAAACTGGGCAGAATTTCCAGCGCCTGCGCCCACCAGTCCGGGATGGGCAATCCAGAAAGCGCCGGATAGTAACAGACAAACAACGCCAGCGAAAGGATGCACAACCCCATTCCAATGCGTTGCGCCTTGCGTGTGTTGCGGATGTGGGAGAGCACCAGCGCAATTGCTGCCAGGCAGAACATGGAACTGGGGAAATAGTGGTACAGGAAGGTACAGCGCGGTACCAGCATCCAGGGAATCAGCTGGGTGCCGTACAAAATTAGCATGCCAGCCCCGGCACGGCTGCCACGGTTGCTGACCTGATGCCACAGCAGCGCCAACAAGCAGCCAAGCCCTGCCAGCCAGATGACCGCCCCCCCCAAACCAGCAATGCTGGCTTTCATTCCCTCCGCCAGATGGGTGTTCTGGTAATACCATACCGGCCGCAGTCCCAGCAGCCAGGTATACCAGCGGCTTTCAAAGGGATGGGTCGCCTCCAGGTTGGAGTGATAGGAATACATGGACACCTGGCATTGCCACCAGTCCGCCAGACTGAAGGAAGAATCCCGCCACCAGTACGGCAGATAAGAGGCAATGTAAATGCACAAGGGCAGCAATACATAAAACAGCACACCGCCCCAGGCCGCCGTGCGGAATTCCTGCCAGAACCCCGGCTGCTTCTGCCGCCAGCGCGCGTACAGCACCCCAAGGTAAAGAATGGCCAGCCCCGCCCCGGCGTAAATGCCGGTCCACTTGGCCGCACATCCCAAGCCAAAGGCTACACCGCCCAGCGCCATGGGAAGCAACGAGCCGTTCACGCCTTTTTCCAGCACACTCTGGCAATACCACAGCATGAAGTAGGCGCCCAACAAAATAAAGAACGTACCGTAAATATCAATGGTGGCAATACGGCTTTGGGCAAACCGCATAAAGTCCAAGGCCAGCAGAACCCCGGCCACCGCACCGATCCAACGTTTGCGGGTCAGCCGGCGGGCAAAGCACCAGGCCAGCGGCACCAGCAGCACGCCAAACAGTGTACCGGAAAAACGCCAGCCGAATCCTGTCATACCAAACAGCGCCACACCGACCATGATCAGGTCTTTGCCCAGCGGCGGATGGGTAGTTTCGTATACGGGCATCTTGTGCAGCTGCTCATAGGCTGTGCGGCCATGATAGATTTCATCAAAATACATGCTGTTGAGCTGGCTGATGGCATCCGGCACCATGCCCTGCTCATCAAACAGAGCACCGCCGCCCGTAACCGGCAGCAGGTTGCCGTCCCCATCCCGGAAAGCCATTTCAAACACCTGGGCGTTCTGAACCGTAACGGTCAGCGTCTGCCCGGAAGAGACCGGCAGGCGGCTTTCGCTCCAGCTGAAACAGGTGCTGTAGCCCAGCTCCTGAGTATAGAGGGTATTGCCCTGTTCATCTGTGATTTGCAGGCTGCCCCCAAAGGAGATGCCCGGGTAAACCCACAGGTCAATGGCATCCCCTTCCACTGTAACGGTTTCCTGCAAAACCGTACCGGTAGCATCCAGAGGATTCTGCGGGGCGGTGGTATCGCCCAAATACGCAAAGCTCAGCACTGCGGTAGCCACCGTAGCCCCCAGCATTGCCAGCAATTCCCGGTGCTGCCAGGCAGGCTGCGGCGCCGGTGTCGGTTTTTCCTCCCGGGCGCGGGCAGGCAGCGGCAGCGCATGGCCATGGAGGGCAATATCCCAAACGGCAAACAACAGCATCACAAAGCATACGGTTTCGGCCAGACCTACCAGCACCGCAACGGTGGAACTGGTGGCGCTGGTCAGCCATTCATCCTCTGTTCCGGCCAGGGAATACACGGTAGCCAGATTGATGAATCCCGTCAGCGACAGGCCAAACCCTGCCGCATACAGGCGGATATCATTCCAACGGGCAGCCGCCAGCAGCGTCAGCAGGACGCCGGGCACCATATACCGCTCGTGCATACAATGGCCGAAGGTGAATACCCCCAACCCGTAATAGGCGGCCAGCAGCAGCGGCGAAAAATGGCCGCCGCGCACACTGCGCACCGCAAAAAAGGCCAGACCGCCAGTGCCCAGCAGGATCATGAACCAGCCAAGCGTATGCCAGCTGATACCAAACATCGCCGTATCTTCCAGCGACTTCCAGTTTCCGCCCAGCGCGGTAAGCCAGTTGAAGGCATTGATGGAAGCGTACGGATAGCCGGACACCGTCCCAAAATATTTTTCGATGAGGGAAGGTACCAGGTCTTTCAACCCGTAAAAAGGAATTCCCGCCAGCAGCGGCGGCGCCAACGCTACCGCAGCGCCTCCAAAGCAGCGCCCAAACGCCCGGAAACGGTTTTCTTCCTGCACAATAGCCGCCAGGAAGCAAGCTGCCAGCACCGGGCCAAACAGCAATGCCTGGGGTTTGATCGCCAGCGCGACACCATACAGCAAAGCTGCGGGCAGATACCGGCGCCGTTCCAGCAGCAAAAAGCAGAACAACAGCGGCAAAGCAAATGCACCGTCGATCTGTTTCCAGATGCCCGTGTCAAACAGCATCAGCGGATTGAAGGCGGTAAACGCCGTCAAGGCCCAGACACCGCGGCTTCCCGGAATGGTATGCCGGGCCACACGCCAGACCAGCCAAGCGGCTGCACAGTCGCACAGGCTGGGGACCAGCGCCAACAGCAGATAGGTCAGCGGAGATTCGTAGGCAATGGAAAAAGCCGCGCGCAGCAAGCCTACCAACCCCAGCACAAAAAGATACCCGGGCGGGTAGTCGGCAAAATATCCCTCACTGTAAAAAGCCGCCGGTCCCTCGGCAGCCAGTTTGTCACCCCAGGCCACAAAGCAGCTCATATCGTAGGGATACCCTTCGGTCACCAGCGCCAGCACCAGCCGCAGCAGCAGCGCAGCGCCCAGCAACAGCCACAGGGTCCGCGGTTCAGATTGTTTACGTTGAATTTTCATGGTATTCAAAAATACGTGGGGCTTACCCGTATGTCCGCCGCTTGTTGCCGCGCGTTCAGACACACAGGTACGCCCCTACGTTTTCTCTTACAGTTTTGCGATTTTCGGACCCTGGGCGGTATCGGTTACACTCCAGCCCATCTCGGTCAGCTGGGCACGGATGGCATCGGCCTTGGCCCAGTCCTTGGCTTTTTTGGCAGCGGCACGCTCTTCCACCAGAGCGGTCACTTCCGCCGGGACTGTATCCTTTTTGCGGTTGTACAAAAGTCCCAGCACACCGGTCAGCTCGTCAAAAGTCTTGGCAGCCAGTTCCAGCGTTGCCTTGTCGGATGCATCAGACAAGGTGTTGATATCCTTGACAAAATCAAAGACAGCAGCCAACGCATCCGGGGTATTCAGGTCATCGTCCATGGCGGCTTTGAATTTGTTGCGCGCCTCTTCGCACTTGGCAACCAACGCAGTGTCGGTGCCATGGGCATGCTCAATGGCAAAATCCAGGTTGTCGCGGCAGGTATACAGCCGGTCCAGGCTGTTCTTGCAGCTTTCGATCAGCTCCACAGTGTAGTTCAGCGGCATGCGGTAGCCGGCCGTCAGCATAAAGTAGCGGATCGGCTCGTACCCGTATTTCTCAGCAATTTCGCGCACGGTGAAGAAGTTGCCCGCGCTCTTGGACATCTTCTCGTTGTTGATGTTCAAGAAGCCGTTGTGCATCCAGTACCGGCTGAAAGTGCAGCCGTTGGCACACTCACTCTGGGCGATCTCATTTTCATGGTGGGGGAAGATCAGGTCCTGACCGCCCGCATGCAGGTCAATTGTGTTGCCCAGATGCTTGCGCGCCATAGCGCTGCACTCAATGTGCCAGCCGGGACGGCCATGGCCCCAGGGGCTTTCCCAGTAGGGTTCGCCGGGCTTGGCCGCTTTCCACACCGCGAAATCCGCGGGATCCTCTTTCAGGTCATCATCCATCTGGCTGCGCAGGGTGCGGTTGCCGCTCTCCAGATCATCCAGGTTGAGGTGGCTCAGTTTGCCGTACCCCTCGTCGGATTTAACGCGGAAATACACATCTCCGTTGCGGGCCACGTAGGCATGGCCGGAATCCACCAGATCCTTGACGATCTTGATGATCTCGCCGATATGCTCGGTAGCACGGGGGCGCACCGTGGGTTCCTCCACGTTCAGGCCCTCAGAATCCTTGATGTACTCCGCTTCAAACTTGCGGGCCACCTCCTGCATGGAGATGCCCTCCTGCCGGCCTTTCTGGATCAGCTTATCATCGATGTCGGTGATGTTGGAAACATAGTACACCTTGTTGCCGCAATATTCCAGATAGCGGCGCAGGGTATCAAATACGATCATCGGCCGCGCATTGCCGATGTGAATATAGTTATACACCGTCGGGCCGCATACATAAATGCGGTACTCGCCCTCCTTCTGGGGGACGAACTCCTCTTTCTGACGGGTCATAGTGTTAAAAATCTGCATGGTGGCACAGTCCTTTCCCAATTCAATGGTCTCGGTGATTTCTATTATAGCCGCCGCATGGCGTCGTTGCAAGTGTTTACCCGTTATTTGCAAACTCGGCTTCCAGCTGATCCCACACCGCACTGAAGTTGTAGGGGTACTGGGCGTCTTCCTCCGCCAACCAACTGCGGTAGGTATCCAGTTCCGCTACCGTAGGCGCTTTGATCCGGCGGTATGCCGTAATGGTATAACCGTTGCCCATATCAAAGGTAGCGGCCACCTCAAAGGGCTGGTACCGTTCCTGGTTTTCCAAAAAGGCGTTGTTGATTTTCTCGGTATGGTTGCTGGGATCAAAGGGCGTGCAGGTCAGAACGACCTGTGCGGTGAACAGTTCTTTGGGGAACGCATCGTTGCCGGGATTGACGGCACCGTACGCCAGCAGGGTGCGGATGCTTTCATCCGGCAGGGCTGCCGCGCGGAACACGTCGGCACTGTACACCACACCGTGGCAGATCATATAGGCGGAATTTTCTCCGCTGCAGTTGGCCCGCAACCAATCGTTGACCTGAGCGATCTGATCCATGTCGGTGCGCTCGTTGTCCACATAGAAGAACAATCCACTGTACACCTGACTGGGGAACACGATGGGCAGCAGCTGGCTGCAGCCCCCAAAGTTCAGTACACACAATGCCGTCAGTACTGCCGCTGTTACGCCGCGTAGCGCCCCCCAGGGCAGGTTGGCCACCGCCAGTGCGCAGAGGAAGCACCCCAGCAGATAAAAAGGCGCTACAGCCAGAGACTGGTGATCGTCCATATTCTGGACCCGGGTTACCAGCAGCACGGTGGCTACCGCCCCCGCCAGTGATAATACAGAAAGGAATCTCGCGTTCTTTTTGTACAAACCGTACAGAAAACCTACCAGGAAAATGACACCGACGAGCAGTCCCAGGTACACATACTGATTGTGCAGTTCCGAGAAAAATCCTCCGGTCTGGTAGGTTGCATAGCGGTCACTGTAATCCGCCTTGACAATACGCCAGAACATAGGGGCCAACGGTCCGCCCACACACACCAGCGAAACAACCGCAAACTGCCAGAACCGCACGAAAGCCTCTTTGCGGCGGTGCCTTGCTGCCTGCAACAGCACCCGGACCCCGTAGAACAGGAAGATCACCACCACCGTGAACATATAACTGCGGCGGGTGAGGATCAGCAGCCCGGTAAAGGTGGCTACGCTTACAAGGCGGGCCGGGGCCGGAACATCAAAATCATAGCCGGTGAGCAGCGCCATCAGCATAAATGCAAAGGCCACGCCCAACAAATCCGGCATGCCGCGGTACAGGGCAATATGCAGCAGCGGCAGCAGCAGCACAAACGCCATACCCAGTGCCGTAAACAACCGGGGGAACTTTGGGGCCAGCTGACGGCGCAGCACCTGCAGCAATACCAGCGCACTGAAATATACCAGAGAGGGAAACAGCAGTGCGCAGAGAATGGCAAAGGTATTGGCCGTGCGCGCCGTGAACATGAAGAAGGGTTCCAACAGAATGTTGATGACAAACGGCGCGTAATCGTTGAACCAGGTCTTATAAATGGTGGACCCTACGCCCATAAATACGCCGTCGGCAAAGTTGGATTCCAGGCGCACCTGCAGGTTATAGTAGGTAGCATTGTCCCACAAATACAGGCTTTGACGCCCCAGCATGGCATGCAGATAAAACGCCGCACTGAGCACACAGCAGATTGCCAGTACCACGCCGTCAAAACGGGTCAGCCGTACAGAAACCGACCGCAGTGCACGGCGGTACAGGCAGAGCATTCCCAGAACGGCTGTACAGCAAAGCATCAGCAGCCATACATCCACCGGGTGGCGGCCGCTGCCCAGCACATCCACCGCCTGCAAAGCCGGCACAAAATGGGCAGCGGTACTGAATAAGAACTTAACGGCAAAAACACACAGCAAAGCCAGAACGGCCCGCTCCAGGCGAGTCATTCTGGCAAAATACTGATATATTTTTGCGCGGGGTGTTGAATTTGGCAAGATGGTATTCCCCCGTCTTTTATTTTGCCTGCATGAAGCAGCTGCGGTTCTGCCACAGGTAGATCCCGCCGGACAGCAGCGTAGCCGCGGCCACCAGCCAGGTAAGAACCACCGTGATCAGCCCAACGCCCATAACGTCGGTGGGGCCGCTCAGCGCTGCAGCAAAATAGTAGAAAATAATGGTAAGCATCTGCAGCACGGTTTTGACCTTACCCCACATGTTGGCGGCAATCACCGTGCCGGACTCGGCAGCGATCATACGGACACCGGCCACGGCAAACTCCCGGAACAGGATGATGGCCAATACCACCGGCGAGCAGATGCCGTCGGCTACCATGTAAATAAACGCGGCGGTGGTCAGGCACTTGTCCGCCAGGGGGTCCATGAATTTACCAAAATCGGTAACCAGATGATACTTGCGGGCAAGATAGCCATCCAGAAAATCCGTAAAGCTGGCAACGGCAAACACAATACCGGCCACCAGCATGCAGGTGGCATTATAGTCCGCGGTGCCGTATTTTCCAAAAGCGGCAAAAACCATAAAGGCAGGAACAAGCAAGACGCGCAGCATCGTCAGTTTATTGGGGAGATTCATGGTTCAGTCCTCCAGTTTTTCTTCGGTATAGCCGTACAGATCATAGGTATCGGCATCGGTGATGGTCACATTGTAGAACGCACCGGTTTCCAGCGGGGTATCCGCCGGAGTCAGCACATTGCCGTCAATCTCCGGGCAATCCGCCTTGGAACGCAGCAGATACATGCCGGTTTCTTCGTCCACACCGTCGCAGATGCATTCCAGCGTCTGGCCGACCTTTTCCCCTTCCCGCTGGGCGCTGACTTCCGCCTGCAATTCCATAATATGATCCGCACGGCGCTGCTTGGTTTCTTCATCCAGCTGGCCTTCCATTTTGGCAGCTACGGTATTTTCCTCTGCCGAGTAGGCGAAGCAGCCCAAACGGTCAAACCGCATCGTCTTGACGAAATCACACAATTCGGCGTACTGCTCTTCCGTTTCGCCGGGGAAGCCGGCAATCAGGGTGGTGCGCAGTGTAATACCGGGAATCGCCTTCCGCAGGCGGGCAACGGCGTCTTCGATCTCGGCACGGCCGCCGCGGCGGTTCATCGCCTTGAGCACCGCATCATCGCAATGCTGAATGGGCAGGTCCAGATAAGGCACTACCTTGGTATTGCGGACCATGGCCTCGATAAACGCATCACTGATCCGTTCGGGGTACGCATAGAGAATCCGAATCCAGCGGATGCCGTCGATCTCCTGCAAGCGGTCCAGCAGCTCACAGACGGCACCGGGTTTACCCCAGTCCTCGCCGTAGGCTGTGGGGTCCTGGGCTACCAGAATCAGTTCCCGCACGCCCTCGCTGGCCAGCCAGCGGGCTTCGGCCACACAGTCCTCCAACGGACGGCTGCGAAGCGGACCGCGAATCATGGGAATGGCGCAATAGTGGCAGCGGTTGTTGCATCCCTCGGCAATTTTCAGGTAGGCATAATGCTGGGGCGTGGAAATGACCCGCGCACCACCCAACGGCATATCGGTCTTGGGGCCGTAACTTTCCACCTGACCGGCGCCTGCTGCACAGACCCGGGCCACAATGGCCGGCAGCGCCGCGTTGGAACCAATGCCCACTACCGCGTCGACCTCAGGGATTTCCTGCACGATCTGCTGTTTGTAACGTTCCGCCAGGCAGCCGGTAACGATCACTTTGAGATCGGGATTCTGCTCTTTATACTGGCAGGCCATGAGAATGTTCTCGATGGCTTCGGTCTTGGCCGACTCAATAAAGCCGCAGGTGTTGATGATAATCACATCTGCTTCGGCAGGGTCAGCAACCGTCGTGTGCCCATCCTTCAAAAGAGCATGGCAGAACACATCTGCGTCCACCTGGTTTTTGGGGCAGCCCAAAGAAATAATGGCAATCTTCATAGATACGTCCTTATTGTGTAGTGTTTAGGGTGGCAAACCGGAAAGCATCCGGCAGCGTTTCAATCCTCATAGGCTGCCAGCGCTTCCCGGATGATTGCATGGGAAAATCCGCGCCGGGCCAGCGCTGCCGCTACCTGGTCCCGCTTACCGGCCGCCAGCTTGGCGGCATACTGCCGTTCCAGCAGTGCCTGCACCGAAGCCATTTCCGGGTCTTCCCCTTCTTCTGCCTCATCGTACAGGCTTTCCACCGCCTCAGCGGCAGTATCGCGGTCGATACCCTTGGCGGCCAGATCATTGAGGATCTCCCGCCTGGATTTGCGCTTACGCAGCAGCTCCGCAGCACGGCGGCAGGCAAAGCCGGCGTCGTCCAAAAGCCCCAGTTCCCCGGCACGTGCCACAGCGTAGGCCGCACTGTGTGCGTCAAATTTACGGCAGAGTTTCTGATACAACTCCCCCGAAGCGTGGTCACGCAGCGAAAGATAATCCATCGCCTTATCCAGGGCACGGCGGGTGTCGCTTTGCTTGCGCAGCTGCTCCACCTGCCAGGGTTCCAGCTCATCATCCTCATGAAGATGGGCGGCGGCAAAGGTATCTTCATCCAGCGAAAAGGCAAACTCGCCGTCCAGAAACAGCGCCAGCCGTCCCTTTTTGGTTTCTTTGATCTGTGTCAGCCGGGGCATTATTCGTCAACCATAATGTCCAGCTCCACCTCGCTGCCGGTGGTTTTGGCAGCGGGCGCGGCAGCAGCCGGGGCTTCCCCGGGGGCTACCGGTTTGACGATCTCGCTGGGATCAAGCGGTTTTACGGCGCCTTTTTTGCCGGCTGCCAGCAGGCGGTCAGCGTTGGCACGCACGATCTTTTCGATCTCGTCGGAAACTTCGGGGTGTTCTTTCAGGAACTGTTTGGCGTTATCACGGCCCTGGCCCAGGCGCATCTCGCCATAGTTGAACCATGCGCCGCTCTTCTGTACAACGCCCAGCTTGACGCCAAGGTCCAGAATCTCGCCAATTTTGGAGATGCCCTCGCCGAACATGATGTCGAACTCCGCCTCACGGAACGGGGGCGCCACCTTATTCTTGACGATCTTGGCGCGGGTGCGGTTGCCGATGAAAGCACCTGTGGAATCCTTCAGGCCCTCAATACGGCGCACGTCGATCCGCACGCTGGAATAGTATTTCAGGGCACGGCCGCCGGTGGTGACTTCCGGGTTGCCGTAGACGATACCCACTTTTTCGCGCAGCTGGTTGATGAAGATGCAGACGGTGTTGGTCTTGCCGATGACACCGGTCAGCTTACGCAGCGCCTGGCTCATCAGACGGGCCTGCAGACCCACGTGACTGTCGCCCATCTCGCCTTCGATTTCGGCACGGGGCACCATGGCCGCCACCGAGTCCACGACCACGGCATCAATGGCACCGGAACGCACCAGAGCTTCACAGATTTCCATAGCCTGTTCACCGGTATCCGGCTGGCTGACCAGCAGGCTGTCAATATCCACGCCCAGCGCACTGGCATAGGCAGGGTCCAGCGCGTGTTCTACGTCGATAAAGGCCACTTCGCCGCCCATCTTCTGGGCTTCGGCCAGCACCTGCAGGGCCAGCGTAGTCTTACCGGAAGATTCGGGACCATATACCTCAATGATACGGCCGCGGGGCAATCCGCCGATGCCCAGTGCCAGGTCCAGGCCCAGGCTGCCGGTGGGAATGGCATCCACCTGCATGGTCACATTGGAGCCCAGCTTCATCACGGCGCCTTTGCCAAACTGTTTTTCAATCTGTGCCAGCGCGGTCTCCAGCGCGGCCTTCTTATCAGCCGCCGGACCTGCGCTTTTGGGAGTTGTATCCTTTTTAGCTGCCATCTTGCGTTTCTCCTTTTTCTATACAATATACGATCGCTTTTATCGTTTGCGTCTGGGTCTATTATATACGATTCGCGCCAAAAATACAACCTTATGTTGTTCACTTTTTATCCCATAAACAGGATTTTCAGCCGCTTTTTTACGGTTTTTGCAGTACAATCACCCGGTCATTGCCGCCGTAATCCTTACGGCAGCGGCCATACTGCCAACCGTAACGGCTTCCCAGGGCCAGCACTTCATCGGCCTGGGCGCAGCCGATTTCCAGCACCAGCCAGCCGCCCGGGCGCAGAACCACAGCATAGTGTTCGGTAAACAGGCGGTAAAAGTCCAGCCCATCGGTGCCGCCATCCAGCGCCAGTGCCGGTTCGTGGGCGGTTTCCGGCATGAGGGATTCCATTTCTTCCCCCGTCAGATAGGGCGGATTGGAGATGATCAGATCCACACTTTCCGGTGCCAGCGCCCGGTACCAGCAAAACACATCCGCCTGCACGGTACGAACCCCTGTTCCTGCGGTGTTTTCCACCAGATAGGGCCAGGCAGCCTCGCTTTTTTCCACACAGGTCACCTGCGCACCGGGGCAGGCGCGCGCCACCCCCAGCCCCAGGCAACCGGTACCGGCACAAAGGTCCAGAACTACCGGCGCTTGCTTGCCCTGCAGCAGTTCCGCTGCCGTTTCGCAGACCACTTCGCTGTCTGCCCGCGGACAGAGGACTCCCGGCCCCACTTTCAGGGTAAAATCCAGGAAATCCCACTCCCCCAGCAGGTACTGCAGCGGTTCCCGTGCGGCGCGGCGTACCGCCAGTTCTTCCAGCCGCCGGGCCTCTTCCTCGTCCGGACCATCATCCAGGCGCGGGTCACGGCCGGTAACAAAGCGGTAAAGCTGTGCCGCATCAAAGCGGGCATCGGGAACACCTGCCGCCTGCAAACGCGCGCACAGTGCCTGAAACGACTTGTTCACCAGCGTCCATCCTCCCGGTTTTCCGGCAGGACCGGTGTTACAGCCGCAATGGCCACCTCAATCATCGAATCGTCCGGTTCAAAGGTCGTCAGCCGCTGCATCCAAAGCCCCGGCTGCGAAATCAGATGAGAGAGCGCGCTGTCGGAACGGCCGGCCCATTTGAGCACTTCATAGGAAATTCCCACCAACAGGGGGAACATACACAGCTTATAGACCACACGCAGCCCGGTACTGGTCCAGGGCAGCACCGCATACAGGAAGATGCTGATGATAATGACCAGAATCATAAAGCTGGTACCGCAGCGGGGGTGGAAACGGCTCTGCTTGCGGATGTTTTCCACCGTCAAGGGCAGACCTGCTTCATAGCAGGCGATGGTCTTATGCTCGGCGCCGTGATATTCAAACACACGGTGCAGCTCTTTATAGCGGGTGCACAAGAACATATACCCCAGAAAAATCACCATCTTGAGCGCGCCTTCCAGGATGACCCGGGGCCAGCGCCCCATGGGCACCACCTGGTTGATCAGCCCGGTAAGGAACGTGGGCAGAAAGGTAAACAGGAAGAGGGCCAGCACCACACCGGCAAAAGCGGCACAACCCATCAGCACGTTCTGTACAGCGGGACTCATGTGCGCTTCCAGCCATTGATCAAACTTGGACTCGACGGGTTCGGTTTCCCCTTCCATGGCAATATCGGCTGCATGCATCAGGTACTGATAGCCTTTGTAAAGGTTTTCAGCCATATTGCAAACGCCGCGCACCAACGGCACCTTGTTGTACCAATGGGGGCGCACCGTATCATAGCTGAGATCAATGGTCCCATCAGGACGGCGCACCGCGCAGCAGATTTTTTCCGGTCCGCGCATCATGATTCCCTCCATCAGGGCCTGGCCGCCGACGGAGGTGCGAAATTCCTTGGACATAAATGCTCCTTCCCCTTATGGGGATTTTTATATTTTTTCGTGCAGGTGTTCCTGCCCGGGATGGTAAACGGGCAGCGTAACCGACACCGCGGTTCCCTGCCCCAGTGTAGACTCAATATCAACATGGCCGCCCAGCGCCTGGACGATCTCATCCACCACCGCCAGACCAATGCCGGAACCGCGGACCGCGTTTTTGGCTTTGAAAAACTTTTGTTTGACCTTATCCAGATCATCGGGCGCAATGCCCCGGCCCTGGTCCCGGATGGTCACCGTAACCGTGACCGGCGTCCGGGTAAGGATCAGGAAAATGGTACCGCCGGGTTCGGAATATTTGATGGCGTTGTCCAGAATGTTGATAAATACCTGGTGCAGCCGGGCGGGATCGCCCCAGACCGGGTAGGGGTCCGGCGGTTCCTCATAAACAAAATGCAGGTTTTCCTGCTGGATGCGTGCTTCCACAAACAGTGCCGCATCGGTGGCTTCGGCCACCAGGTCCAGTACCTGACAGTTGAGTTTGATGCCGTTTTGCAGGCGGGAAAAATCCAGCAGTTCTTCCACCATCGTATACAGACGGTCGGTCTCTGTACCGATGACCGTCAGACCGCGGCGATAATTTTCATTGCTGGGGTCGTCGATATTCTTGATGGTTTCCACCCACCCCTTGATGGAGGTAAGCGGTGTGCGCAATTCGTGGCTGACCGACGAGATAAACTCGTTTTTCAGCCGGTCGGTTTCGGCCAGGTCCTCCGCCATCTGGTTGATGGTGGCACACAGACGGCCGATTTCATCGTTGTATTTGGTAGCGGGCAGGCGGGTCTTGAGATTCCCGCGGGCAATGCGGGTAGCGGTTGCCTCCACTTCCCCCAACGGCCGCACAATGGAGCGCACAAAAAACAGGCCGCTCCACAGCATCAGCAAAAAGGCCAGCACGCCAATACCCGCCGACGCCGCAACATAGCGGCTCCACTGCCGGTCCACCAGGGTCAGGCTTGTGACCATCCGCATGGCGGCCACGTTGCCGGCAGCGTAAGGAACCAGCGCCGTCACCGCCATGACCCGCTCCCCCTGGGGGGTGGAGAAAATGGCGCTGCCCACTCCGCTGGACGAGGACAGTGCTTTTGCAAAGTCTGTGCCGTCGGTCAGGTCCTGGGTCATGGTACCGCTGCTGGTGGCCAGGATCACGCCCTGGGCATCCAGCAGCATAAACTCGAATTTATCTTTTTCGTCAAACTGTTCCACCGTGCGCCGCAGCGCCTGGCCGCGGCTCTCGGAGGTTTCCCGGCTGTCGCCGGCCGTACCTGTGGCCTGCAGACGGCCCGAAATGGTGGAGAAACGGCTTTCGATGGCGCGCTGTACGCCGCCGTACAGTTCCCGGTAACTGGTATAGAGGAAAAGTGCTTCGGCTGCAAACAAAACCAGCACCATGATCAGCAGACTGCCCTTGATCCAGCGCTGGATAATGCTTGTTTCCGCCATGGCCTTTTTCCTCCTTTCCCTTGGGGTTCTGTGTCAGACGGTATCAGGCATTCCAGCGGTAGCCGTATCCCCACACCGTCAAAATATGCTGCGGGCTGCTGGGCTCGTCCTCGATCTTCATGCGCAGGCGCCGGATATTGACATCCACGATCTTGACGTCCCCGAAATAATTCTTACCCCAGACACCCTCCAGGATTTTTTCCCGCACCAGCGCCGTGGCCGGGTTGCGGAAGAACAGTTCCATAATCTGAAATTCCACCTGGGTAAGATCGATGGGTTTGCCTGACTTATACAGCACCCGGCTTTTTTCGTCCAGCACAAAGGGGCCGCTCACAAGCTGTTCCGGTTCCTCTGCCGCTTTGGCGGAACTGCCTCGCTTGATGCGGCGGGTCAGTGCTTCCAGGCGGGCCACCAGTTCCGATACCGAGAAAGGTTTGGTGATATAATCGTCCGCCCCGATGGACAGACCGCGGATCTTGTCGCTTTCCTGCCCTTTGGCGGAAACGATGATGATGCCGATGTCGTTGTCATCCCGACGGATGGTTTCACACAGGCTCAGTCCATCCATGCCCGGCAGCATAATATCCAGCAGCGCGGCATCGCAAGGCTCGCTTTGATGCATCAGTTCCAGAGCGCGTTCCGCGCTGGGTGCTTCCACCACTTCCCACCCGGCCATTTTCAGATTCAGGGCGACCATTTCCCGGATGCTGGCTTCATCCTCCACGACCAAAACTCGTTTCATAATCGTTCTCCCTTCTTATTCCAGCCCCAGCAGTACCGTTCCGCTGCTGATGCTGTCGATGCTCAACCCGTAATAAGGCGTCACGATCCGTGCCTGCAGCTGCTGGCTGCCGATGTTGCCAATCCGCTCATACTCCAGCGTACTGTCGGCGCTGCTGCTTTCGGTTTCTTCGGCCGGGTCCACCACACGCATCTCGCAGTAAATGGTTGTGCCGTCGCTGTTGCAGATCAGCCATCCGTTGCCTTTCTGGTTGCTGCGGATCATGATGCTGCCGTGCATGGACTCCGGCAAGGACATATAAAAATGATTCTGGCTGTCGTACACGCCGAAATTGCTGTGCCCGCCATCCGATGTGGCATAGTCTTTCCACAGCAAAAAGACCAGACTCTTGTCCAGCGGACTTTTCAGTTCACCGCCGTCATCCAGTTCCATGGGAATATCCACCGTGCCGTTACCGTCGATATCCCGGCTGAGCAGTTCCGTGTGATAGCGCAGAGTGCTGCGCTGCGGGTCGCTGAGGCCCGGCGGATGATACGGCTGCAAGAAGCCT
>NZ_JACJKP010000230.1 GCF_016901605.1 Gemmiger formicilis | reverse complement strand
GTGGTGCCCATCTTTTTGGTCACCGACCAGCAGATACCCACCGGCAGCATGTGGAAGACGGCCTCGCCGATCAGCCAGAGGAAGCTGTCCATGCCGGCCCAGAACTGGCTGATGTCACACAGGGTCTTGGTGCCGTTCTCGAACAGGTAGAGGCTGTCGATACAGTTGCGGAAACCCAGGATCAGACCGCCGGTGATGATGGCGGGGATCAGCGGGGCGAAGATCTCGGCCAGGGCGGTCATGATGCGCTGCAGCGGATTCTGGTTCTGCTTGGCGGCGCTCTTCACCGCGTCTTTGGAAACGCCCTCGATGCCCGACACCGCAATGAAATCGTTGTAGAAATCCGACACCGTGTTGCCGATGATGACCTGGAACTGGCCGGCCTGGGTAAAGGTGCCCTTGGCCACCTTCATGCCCTCGATCTTGGCCACGTCCGCTTTGGCCGGGTCGTTGAGCACGAACCGCATGCGGGTGACGCAGTGGGAAACCGCGGCGATATTCTCTTTACCGCCTACGTATTCCAGCAGTTCCTTGGCGTCCTGTTGGTATTTGCCCATAAGTATTTCCTCCTTCAACCGTTGGACTTGTTTGAACAAGTTCCTTTTGTGATTCTGAGTATACGACACTTGTTCAAACAAGTCAATGGATTTTCACAAAAAAGAGCGGCGGAAAGCCGATTTTCGGCGCAAAGCACAAAGAAAAGTCTTGCACCTTGGGCAATTTCACGGTATACTGGAGAAAATGTTTGAACAAGTTGAGGTGTCTACCGTGCCCAAAGCCAAATTTGAAGGGATCTACCGCAGCCTCAAAAAGAAGATCGAGGCCCAGGATTACCCCTACCAGTCCCTGCTGCCTTCGGAAAATACCCTGATCCGCGCCTACGACTGTTCCCGCAACACGGTGCGCCGGGCGCTGGGGGAACTGATCGACGACGGTTACGTGCAGCCCATCCAGGGCAAGGGGGTGCGGGTGATCTTCCAGCCGGTGGGCAAGACTACCTTTATTATTGGCGGCATCGAAACGTTTCAGGAAACCGCCCACCGCAACCATCTGCAGGCGGTGACCCGGGTGACCCGGTTCGAGAGCATTGTGGCCGATGAACAGCTGGCCGCCCGCAGCGGGTTTGCCCCCGGGGATGCCCTGTGGGCGGTGGAACGGGTGCGGTATCTGGACGGCAAGGCCCTGATTCTGGATATCAACTATTTTTTGCAGGACCTGGTGCCGGGGCTTACCGCCGACATTGCGGCCCGGTCCATCTATGAATACATCGAGAATGTGCTGGGCATGCAGATCGTCACCAGCAAGCGCAAAATGACGGTGGAACACGCCACCACCCACGACGACCGCTGGCTGGACCTGGACGGTTACGACTGTGTGGCGGTGGTGACCAACCAGACCTTCAACGCCGACGGACTGATGTTTGAGTACACCCAGTCCCGCCACCAGCCGGATTATTTCTGTTTTCAGGATACGGCGACCCGGAAGAAATAAGACGGAAAGGCGAGGTTCGCGCAGCCCGGAGCTTTGTTCCTTTTTGAGCGACCAAAAAGGAACCGAAAAAGTCGCCGCTAGTTCCGAGGCGCGGGGCACGGCTTAGGGGCTGCACGCCCCCAAGACCCCCAAAGGGGAAGTCGAATCGAAAAAATCGGGAAAAACGCCTGGAGAGACTGTTTTTCCATCGGTTTTTCCGATTCTCCACCGTTGATTCGGGCGTGCCCGAACCCCCGTAACGGGAAATGATATATAAAAAGGCATGGTCGTCTGACCATGCCTTTTTGATCAGAGTTTCTTTGCCGACTTTCTTTGCAAAGAAAGTCGGGCTTTGTAAAGAAGGAACTTCCTCTTGCTTTGGCGGCGGGGGGCATGGTATCATAAGGGCAGCAAATTGGTCCGGAGGTTTTGCCCCTATGGTTGGTAAGCAGGTGGAATTGTCTGTTCCCGTGCAGATCGACGCGGATATTTTCCGCGATTTTGCCGCCTTTGATGTGCTGCAGCGGCAAAAACGCTGGCGGCGTCCCTTGGTGTTCGCCCTGGCGATGCTGGTTTTCGCGGTGATCTGCTTTGCCCAGGCGGGCCGCCGTCCCGGCGCGGAAATCATGGGCACCGCCTTCCTGGTATTGGGGCTGGGCCTGCCGCTGATCTACTTCGGCATGTTTTTCCGCTCCGTCGCCCAGGAAAGCCGCCACATGGGGCTGTCCCATCTGCGTACCGCCTACCGGGTGGAACTGGGGGAACAGGGGGTGCGGATGCGCCCTGTAGGCCGCCAGGACCAGCTTCAGGCTGCCGAGGACTGCCCCTGGAATCAGGTCTACGGCGCCTGGCGCACACCCCAGGCCATCTATGTGTATGTATCTTCCGTCCGGGCATATCTGCTGCCCAATGAACAGATCCCCGGCGGGCCGGACGCCGCCTGGAACCTGCTGAGCGGGTACCTGCCGGCGGGCAAGCTCCATCAGACCCGCTGAGGGCATCACCGGAAAAATTGGAAAATCTGACCGTCCACACAAGGAGGTTTTTGCCATGAAACGTATTATTACCATCGGCCGTGAATTCGGCGCCGGCGGCGGCGAACTGGGCCGCCGTCTGGCCCGGGAACTGGGCATTGCCTACTATGACCGGGATATCATCCTGCGCACCGCCAAGGCCAGCGCCCACCTGACCCCCGAACAGGTGCGCCGCTGGGACGAGCGGGTGCCCCATGAGTTCGGCTTTACCCAGAGCCTGTTCAATTTTTACGATAAACCGTTGAGCGAAGAGCTGTGGAACGCCCAGGTAAAGGCCATCCGGGAACTGGCCGACAAGGAAAGCTGCGTCATCGTGGGCCGCAACGCCGACTACATCCTGCGGGAATTTGACCACTGCCTGCGGGTGTTCGTCCACGCCGACCGCAACTGGCGCCTGATGCACATGCGGGAACTGATGCCCGATACCCCCTTTGACCAGCTGGAAGAGGATATGGACTCTGCCGACCGCGCCCGCCGCAACTACTGTGCCAAACACACCGGCCAGGTCTACGGCGACAGCCGCAACTATGACCTGACGCTCTGCACCAGCCGCCTGGGTCTGGACAAGGCACTGGAGATTTTGCTCTGCGCGGCAAAGGAACTGTAAGCAGAAACTCGTCGAAACTTAAAAAAAGAAACCAAAAATGACCCTGCAGCTTGACTTTTGATAGAAAAATGATATAATACAAAAGTACGATGTATGGGAACTATCAAGGGTGATAGCATCCGTATGGATTGCTGTTGCCCTTTTTTCTGTATATGCCCGTACATCCCCCGCGGCCGCGGGCTGCGGAATCTGTATAGAGAGGAAAGGAACAAACCATGAAAAAACTCTTTGCTTTGGGCATGGCTGCCGTGATGGCGCTGTCGCTGGCCGCTTGCGGCTCCACCCCGTCCACCAGTTCTTCCGCTGCGGAAAGCGCTTCTTCCGAGGCCGCTTCCGCCGAGACCGCCGGTTCCGACAAAACCTG
>NZ_JACJKP010000229.1 GCF_016901605.1 Gemmiger formicilis | reverse complement strand
CCAGGGCGCGCATCAGGGGGCTGTCCGGATTAAAAACGCCTCTCAATGAGTTCTCCTCCTTTTTTTCAGGATGTAAATATTCACCAAAAACAGCGATTCAGATTGTACACTATTCAATCTGTTATTTGATTGACAATGGTTCTGCGGCTGGATTATACTGGCATTATACTTTGCACCGCTAAAAATAGCAAGGTCCTTTTGCAACATTCACCGGTAAGGAGCTTTGTATGAACCGGTTTCATCATGTCAGAATCAAGCTGGAGAGTTTTCTCAATAACTTAAGCCTGAAGAAAAAACTTCGATATCTTTATTTTTTATGTATTCTGGTCCCCATATTTTTGACCGATATTGTAATTTTACATGCATTAACCAAGAACGAGCATGCCGAGCAGCTGCACCAGATGGAAAAAATAGCCAAATCAGTGCAGTCGATGCTTTCCGCCGCCACAGAAGATTCCGCGCTGATTTCTACCAGCCTGTATATGGATAACTCCCTCCAGGATTTTGTGAGCCGGCAATATGCCAGTCCCCGGGACTATTTTTCAAGTTACCGAGAATACATCCACAATTCTTTGCTGCAGGGTGTTTCCCGGATCACAAATTCTGTCATACGGGTGTATACAGACAATGAAACCCTGATAAACGGCAATGAATTTGCACGGTTATCCACCGTTTCGCAGGAGCCCTGGTATCAGCAGTATACTGCGGATGGCTACAGCCCGCGGCTTCTTTTTTCTTATGATGAAACAGATGGGCGCCAGGTGTTGTTTTTACGTGGGATGAATGGCCTTTACAGCGATAAGGCGGAGCGCCTTTTGTGTATTGAAATCAATTACAGCACGCTGGACCGCGATTTCCAGAACATGGGGTATAACTATTCAGTTTATGTATGCAGCGGTAACCGGATTTTGCTTACGAACGCAATGCCCAATTATCGTTGGCAGCCTTATGACACATTCTCCCCGTCTGATTCGGTAGGCTTGTCCCAGCATTTTACCCTTTACGGGGAAGATCTGGACATCTATGTGATGGAACCAAGCGGCAACGTTTTAGCCCTGATTCGCCAAAACATCCATATCCTGATCCTGCTGCTGATCCTGAACATTATTCCCCCGCAGCTTTTGATGAATCTGCTGGAGAATTCCATTACTTCTCGTCTTTTCCGTCTGGAAAAAGTCTTCAACCAGATGGACAGCAACGTGTTGATCAAGATTTCCGGGCCAAGCGGTCAAGATGAGATCGGCAGTCTGATGGACAACTACAACCGCATGGCTGACCGGATGAACAGCCTGATTGACACCGTCTACCGATGCCGACTGAAAGAGCAGGAGATGGATATTGCCCGGCAGAACGCAGAGCTGATGGCTTTATACAGCCAAATCAATCCCCATTTTCTGTTCAACGCACTGGAAAGCATCCGTATGCACAGCATCCTGAAAAAAGAAGAAGAAACCGCCGATATGATACAGAAATTGGCCATAATGACGCGCCAAAACGTGGATTGGCCCTCGGATTCCAATACCATTAAGCGTGAGCTGGCGTTTGTTGAAGCGTACCTGGCCTTGCAAAAATATCGCTTCGGGGAGCGCCTTTCGTATCAAATCAATGCGCAGGAAGATTGCCAGAACATCCTGGTTCCGAAATTGACCATTACCACCTTTGTGGAAAATGCCTGTGTGCACGGTATTGAAGCAAAATCTTCTCCCGGTTGGATTTTTGTACGCGTGTATACAGAAAACGATGCGCTTTGCATGGAAATTGAAGATACCGGTGGCGGTATGGACGAGGCCGAGGCAGAACGTATTCAAGACCGGATGCGCAACGCCAGCCTGAAAATGTTAAAAGAAAAAGGACGCGTAGGCATGGTGAACACCTGCCTGCGCATCCGCATGATGACGGAGGATACTGCACAGTTCTCGGTGGAAAGCGAGCCGGGCATTGGAACACTTGTTTCGATTCGGTTCCCTCTAAACAAAGCAATAAGGGCGGAGTGACATGTTAAAAGTTATTATCGTAGATGATGAGCAGTTTATTGCGCAAGGTTTGCAGGCGTTGATTGACTGGAACGCCGCAGGCTATGAAGTGGCTGCCGTTTTGTCCGACGGGCAGGAGGCTTTGGAGTACATAAAAAAGTTACCCGTTGACCTTGTCATCACCGACGTTATGATGCCAAAAATGACCGGACTTGAATTACTGGAAACTGTTCGCCGGGAGAATCTTTCCAACGCCGGTTTCGTGATTCTGAGCGGATACAGTGAGTTTTCCTACGCTCAAAAAGCGCTGCGCTACGGGTGTATCGACTATCTTCTCAAACCGGTGGAAAAGCAAGATCTGTTATCCATTCTCAGCAAATACAATAACATCTCGCAAAACAGCAAAATGGAGGAGCAGTACGAACTGGCCTATCAAGCCCGGTGTTTGATCTCGTTGCTGTTCGGCAAATATGATCCCAACGGCGTGGATTATCTGCATAAGCATCTGGATTTTTCGGACGGCGTTCGTTACATTGAAATTTCCGCTTGCCATTCTTCGGACAGCGAAGATGACGATGATGAGAACCACTTCCGTATGGTGCAGCGTGACCTGTACCAAAGCTGTGTGCAAATTTTAGGCGAGGACCGGAGCCGGTGTTTCTGTGACGCTTCGCTGGATCGCGTTGGGTATGGGATTGCTTTTGTTTACAGCGGTGCGCTTGCCCGAAATGCCGGCTGTTCCGAAACACAGTATATCCAGGATTTTTATAAGAAATTGGGTGTTTCGACACAACACGAATTGCGATTTCTGGTTGGCAAAAAAGTGGACGATATCACCACTGTTTCTGAATCGTATGATACCGTCTGCGGGCTGAAAAACCTTTGCGCCTTCCGCCAGCAAAAATCGATCTATTATTACGAGGAAGAGTTATTGGTTCCGCAAGAAAGAGCCGTTTTGTGCAAAGATACCCTGGATCAGTTGATTACCGCCATTGAACTGAATGAGCAGGAACGCATCGGCTCCGAAATAGACCATTTGTTTGCCGAAATGCAGCAGCGTGGCGTACATGACAAAGATATCAGCCTGAACTTAAATTATCTTTTGTTCCGGCTTATGCATCTTGCATCCAATTTGGACAACGAAGCCAACCAGAAGGAAATGCTGCAATTTATCAGCGCGCAGTCTTTCCGGGAAGGAATTTCCCGCGGGAGCCGACAGCATCTGTTCCGCTTTGCACGCGAGTATGCAGACTACCTTTCCCTTCTGCGAAAAAATATCTCCATCGATATTTTGGATTCTATCGACAAGGAAATCCAGGAACACTACTCGGAAAACCTGACGTTGCAGGGCTTGGGCAAAAAATACTATATCAACAGTGCATACTTAGGGCAAATCTTCCGCAAAAAATACGGACAGTCCTTTAAAAACTATTTGTGTTCTTACCGTATTAACGAAGCGTGCCGCCAGCTATTGTACACAAACAAGCAGATCGGCCGCATTGCCGAAGATGTGGGCTATAAAGATGTGGATTATTTCCTTTGCAAATT
>NZ_JACJKP010000228.1 GCF_016901605.1 Gemmiger formicilis | reverse complement strand
TGTTCTTCGGCTGCCTGGCTGCCGGTTTGTCCATGGTAGGCCAGGGCATCCGGCCTGCTTTGTGGATGTGTGCACTGCCCTATATCACTTTTTTTCTGGCGCTGATCAATCCCCTCGCCCTGGCTTTGGCGTTGCGGCTGCGCGCCAATCTGCACCACTTTGAGGGCGCCGTTCTGTACCCCACCCACCTGCACCTGGAGAATGACGACGGCGGCAGCGATTATCCGCTGGACGACCTGACCCGGGTCTACCGCGGCAAAGGCTGGACGGTGCTGCTTTGGCAGGGGGAAGAAACCCTGTTGGCGCTGCCGGTGCCCGATACGGCCTGTGCCGACAGCGGCGAAACGCTGCTCGCCCATCTGCGGCAAACCGCACCCCAGGCCATCTACGGCGCCTTGCACCGGTCATGGCCGCGCCAGGTAAAGATATATCTGCTGTGGGGGCTGTATTTTCTGGTGACCGTTCTCTCTGCATCGGCCTTCCAGACGGCGCGCGACGGGCTCCAGCTGATCATAAGCCCGAACTGGGAGGGCGGTGCCGCGATCTCACTGGCCTATGACCACCAAAAAGGGACGCTTTCTTTTGCGGAAGAAACCACCGTACCTGTGACAGGAGAGGTAAAAATCCAATGGCAGACCGACACCTGCTGCGCCGTGACCTACCAATCCCCCGACGGCCAGACCCACGTGCAGCTGTTGGACGGTGCTTCCGGCCGGGGCGACCGGCTGCAGTCCGACCCCATCACCGGTTCCTGGCAGCAAAACGCCTTTTTCTGGGACCCCGGCATCACCCTGCAGTGGGACAGTGACGCCGGCTGTTACCGGTTGCTGACCGGTGGCGGTGAATCGGTTTACCGCCAGTGGCAAAGTTTTGACGGTTTGGGCATCGCCCTTTGCAATAGCGAAGGTTTGCCCGAATGGACTTTGACCGCCACCCACATCGCCACCTGGAAAGCCGACGGCAGCTACGGCGACTGCGAGGCACTGGTACTCAGCCCTGTTTCGTTGGATGATACAGACGAGCGAGTCTGGCTGCACCCGTCCGAAGATACGGACACTGCCGCCTCTGCATCGTAACCCAAAGTTACCTGCGCTGTTTTTATGTAACTTTTGTTGCATTCTCCCCGGAAAAATCAAACAACAACTCCATGCTTCGGCATGGGGCTTTTTTGCATCGCTTTTTTCCGCGCGGCTGTTTTTTGTGGTTTTTCTTGGTCACGGCAAACCACTCCTTTTTGCCTCAATTTTAGAACACTTTATTCTTATGTGTTCAAAAAGTATTTCTTTTACCCCCTTCTTCGGCATATTGCAAACATTTGCATATACAAATTTGTTGGAAAAGTCGAATTTATGCGTGCTTTATTGACAAAATCTGTGTTTTGATTTATCTTATAGCCAGATTATTTCTGTCGTTTTACAAAAAAATTGATTAAAACGTCAGAATTTTATTTTTTCTTGTTTTTGCAAACGTTTGCAGAAACAGAACAGGCCCCGCGGCTCCCATGACCACGGCATTGAATCGGCAGGGGGAACCGCGAATCCGCCGCGAAAGGAGGGCATAGTAACTCAGAACCCGCAAGGTCGACCGCATTCCAAAAATTGACCCAATACAAGGAGAAATTCACATGAAACGCATCGTATCTTTTGTGCTCGCCGCCGGCATGGCACTGAGCATGGCAGCGTGCAGCAGCTCCGGCAGCTCCACCGCACAGGAAAGTTCCTCCACTGCATCTTCCGCCACCTCCGCCACCGAAGAGAGCTCCGGCGGCGAGATCCTCATCGGCTGCCTGCAGGATATCACGGGCAGCACCTCCAGCCTGGGCATCTCGGTACAGGCCGGTGCACAGGCCGCTGTGGATGAGATCAATGCCAACGGCGGCATCAACGGCAAGACCCTTGTGATGAATACCTACGACACCAAAGGCGATGTGACCGAGGCCGTGAACGCCTACATCACCGCCGTCACCGTGGACGAAGTTTCGCTGATCGTCGGCCCGCCGGTCGCCAACATCGCCAACGCCATCAAAGAAACTTCCGAAGGATATGACGTGCCCGTCGTCGGCCTGGCCATGGACCCCTCCTGCCAGCTGAAAGAGGACGGCACCCCCTATAAGAATATGTTCGGCCTGCAGCCCAACGCCGACTCCCAGGGCGAGATCATGGCCGCCTTTGCACTGAAGAACGGCTACAAGACCTTCGGTGTGCTGTACAACCAGGAGAACTCCTACTCCGTTTCTCTGCTGGACCCGTTCCTGGACCGTCTGGCCGAGGATGGCGTCACCGTGGACGATAGCATGATCGTTGCCTTCGGCGCTGCCGACACCGACTACAAGACCCTGCTCCAGCCGCTGGTTTCCGCCAATGTGGACGCCATCTACTGCCCCAACTACACCCAGCAGCTGGTCGCTATTGTGACCGCCGCCACCGAGTTGGGCTACGAGGGCAAGATCATTGCAGGTCTGGACGCCGCCCCCGCTTTCAACACCACCTACGGCGGTGACTGCTCCAACGTGTACTACATCAACAACATCAACACCGAGGACCCCGAAATCGCCGCCAAGATCGCTGAGATCGAAGATACCGTCAGCGCTCCCAACAAGTACTTCCTGGGCTACGACATCGTCATGGCCGCCGCCGATGCCATCAGCAAGAACGGCACCGACTACGAAGCCCTGCACAGTGCCTTTGAGAACCTGAGCTACGAGGGCATCACCGGCACCATCACCATTGACCCCGCGACCCACATGCCCACCGGTATGAGCATGTTCATGTACACCTACGATAACCAGACCCCCGTCATGCTGGAACAGTTCGCAGGCTGATTCCCGCACCAAGAACGCAATGCAACAGGCGGCTCCCGCACCGTTTTCCCGCGCTGCGGCGGGAGCCGCCTGCTCTTTTTTTAGGAGGCAAACATCTTATGTCGCTGCAAGTCATCATCAACGGCATCGCGACCGGTTCGATCTATGCGTTGATCGCCACCGGCTTTGCGCTGATCTTCAATATTCTCAAATTCTCCAACTTCTCGCACGGTGCCACCATGACGGCTGCCGCGTTTGTTGCTTATTTTCTGGTTTCCGACAAAGGCCTCGGCCTGGTCCCCACGCTGATCGTCGCCGGGCTGGCCGGTGCGCTGATCTCGCTGTTCGGTGAGTTTGTCGGTTTCCGCCGTATTTTGAAAAATCACTCGGCCCCCACCTATTTCTTTGTGTCCTCCATCACGCTGGGCACCCTGTATGAGGGCCTTGTCACCATAAAGGCGGGTTCCAACTTCTTCAACTTCCCGTCCTTTTTCACCCCGCCCACCCTGGGTGTCGGTTCGCTGGTCATCTCCACCAGTGACCTGGTCATGTTCATCATCAGCGCCGTGGCGCTGCTGGTGCTGGCTTTCGTCATCCAGAAAACCCGCCTGGGCCGCGCCCTGCGCGCCGTCTCTTTTGACCGCGACACCGCCCAGCTCATGGGCATCGACTCCACCCGTATCATCCAGTGCGCCTTTGTGGTATCGGGCATCCTGGCCGGTATTGCCGGCG
>NZ_JACJKP010000227.1 GCF_016901605.1 Gemmiger formicilis | reverse complement strand
AGCTGTTCACGTTTATCTATTCCAAGCGCAACGGTACACCTGCAGCCAAGATGCCGGACCCCACAACGCATGCGGAAAAGGCTGCCCGGATGGAACGTCTGCTGCGGACGCAGGATGATTTTGCATTTGCAGCAGTTGCGTCTATGGCAGGGCAGACGGTGCGAGTTTTGGTGGAGGCCGCCGGCCGGACACCGGGAACCGTCAATGGCCGGTTGGATAATAACCTGGTTGTAGAATTTCCGGGAACGGAAGAACTGATTGGTCAGTGGGTACAGGTACACCTGACAGGCTCCCGTGCGGCTCTCCTTACAGGAGAGTTGGTACAGGAACCGTAAGAAATATTGATTTTATTGAATGAACAAAAAAGGAGCATATACAATGGATTGCATGGATTTGTTTAAAAAAGCAGCGGCTGCGATGCAGACGGACCCCCGTTACCTGGAACTGGATGCGGCACGCCGCGCCAATGATGCCGATGAGGAACTGCAGGGCATGATCGGTGAGTTTAACCTGGCCCGCCTGGATCTGAACAATGAGAGCGCCAAGAGCGAAACCGATGCGGCGCGGGTGGCAGAACTGAACCAGCGCATCAATGATCTGTACAGCCAGATCATGGCCAGCGAGGGCATGGTGCGTTATACCGCAGCCAAGGCGGAATGTGAAGCGATGGTAAGCTATATTGATGCCATCATCAATACGGCCATGAACGGCGGCGACCCCATGACCGTGCAGCAGCCCCAGGGCAGCTGCAGCGGCAGCTGTGCAACCTGCGGCGGCTGCCACTGATGCACAACAATAAAAACCCAAGGATTGCAGGAACAACAGGAGTGTGAAACATGGCCGAACAAGCAGTATCGCCCATGATGCAGCAGTATTTTGAAATCAAAAAACAGCATCCCAATGAGATCCTTTTCTATCGTGTGGGGGATTTCTATGAGATGTTCTATGATGACGCGTTGACGGCATCGCGTGAGTTGGAACTGACGCTGACCGGGAAAAACTGCGGCAAGGAAGAGCGGGCGCCCATGTGCGGGGTGCCGTTTCACTCCTATGAGAATTATGTGGCCCGTCTGATTGCCAAAGGCTACAAAGTAGCCATCTGCGAGCAGATGGAAGACCCCGCCCTGGCAAAAGGACTGGTTAAGCGGGATATTATCCGTGTGGTGACACCGGGTACCGTAATCGAGAGCAGCATGCTCTCGGAAGACAAAAACAATTATCTTTGCAGCATCTACTGTAAACGCCGCCGCGGACGCTGGCGGGCAGGCATCTGCTTTGCCGATATTTCTACGGGTGAAGCACGTGCCACTGAATTGAATGCGGAGAAAATCGGCGGGGCCATCATTACGGAATTGTGCCGTTATATGCCCAGCGAGATTCTGATCTGCCCGCCTATGCTGGATTTCAAAGATGTAACCGCTTACATCAAGCAGCATACCAGTGCGCTTGTGGAGCTGCGGGAGGAATCCTGCTACAAAGATTCCCTGATGGAAGCGACTATGTCGGGGCAGTTCGGACCGGACTGGCGCAATACCCTGGGATATGAGACGGACGCGCTGGTTCCTTATGCGGTTTCGGCGATGCTGAACTATCTGCAGGAAACGCAGAAGCATGGTCTGGAACGCATCAAGACGGTAGAGAATTACGCTGATGCACAATACATGCGTCTTTCACCGGTGACGCGTTCCAACCTGGAATTGACAGAAACGATGCGTGGCCGGGAAAAACGGGGAACGCTGCTTTGGGTACTGGATAAAACCGAAACCTCTATGGGCAAGCGCATGCTTCGTTCCTGGATTGAACAGCCGCTGGTAGATGCCGAAGCCATCAATGCAAGGCTGCAGGCAGTACAGGCGTTGTATACAGCCAACATTGCCCGTGCGGACCTGAAAGATGCGCTTTCTCATGTGTTTGATATTGAGCGTCTGACGACACGGATTCTGTATGGCTCGGCCACGCCCCGTGAAGTCAAAGCGTTGGGAGATACCTGTGCCTGCCTGCCGCAGGTAAAGGCGCAGGCGGCGGCTTGCGGTGCGCCGCTTCTGGAACAGCTGGCAGAACAGATTGACCCGTTGGGCGACCTGCTGCAAAAAATCACAACGGCGCTGGTGGATGATCCCCCGGCGACTCTCAAGGATGGCGGTGCCATCCGCGCGGGCTACAACAGCGAAGTGGACGAGCTGCGCGATATTATGCACGGCGGAAAGGGCTACCTGGCCAATCTGGAAGCAAAACTCCGGGAAGAAACGGGAATCCCTAAGCTGAAAATCGGCTTTAACAAGGTGTTTGGCTATTACATCGAAGTGAGCCGCTCTTATACCGATTCGGTTCCGGATACCTTTACCCGCAAACAAACCCTGACTACCGGCGAGCGCTATATCACGCCGGAGTTGAAAGAACTGGAAAACAAAATTCTTGGTGCCAATGAACGGTTGCTTGTTCTGGAGCACCAGCTGTTTGCGGATTTGCTTTCGGACATTTCTTCGCAGATTGTACGAATCCAGCGGACGGCGCTGGCCGTGGCACAGCTGGACGTATTGGCCGGTTTCGCTGAGGTGGCGCTGCAAAACAATTACGTGCTGCCGGTCGTGGACGAGAGCGGTGTGATCGAGATCAAAGAAGGTCGGCACCCGGTCATTGAGCAGATGCTGAAAGGTACCCTGTTTGTTCCCAACGACACCTTACTGGATGAAGACGAAAACCGTATGCTGTTGATTACCGGTCCCAACATGGCCGGTAAGTCTACCTATATGCGGCAGAATGCTCTGATTGCGCTTATGGCGCAGATCGGCTGCTTTGTACCGGCATCCAGTGCCCATATTGGTGTGGTGGATGCGATTTTCACCCGTGTCGGCGCTTCGGATGACCTGGCAGCCGGGCAGTCTACCTTTATGGTGGAGATGACCGAAGTGGCCGAGATTCTGCGCCATGCCAGCAAAAACAGCCTTGTGATTCTCGATGAGATCGGGCGCGGCACTTCCACCTTTGACGGTATGAGCATCGCCCGCGCCGTTGTGGAATATATCTGCGATAACATCGGCTGCAAGACGCTGTTTGCTACCCATTACCATGAACTGACCAGCATGGACAAGGATATCTATGGTGTCAAGAATTACAATATTGCAGTCAAAAAGCGCGGTGAGGATATTACATTCCTGCGGCGCATTGTGGCCGGGCCTGCCGATGACAGCTACGGTATCGAGGTGGCCAAGCTGGCAGGGTTGCCTTCCAGCGTAACCAAACGGGCCCATGCCGTGCTGCGGCAACTGGAAGCCAGTGCCCCGGGGCGGAACCAGACGATGCAGCTGGATTTTGAAACGGTGGAAGCATACAACAATCCGGCTGTCCCCAGTGAAGTGGTCGAAAAACTGCACAGCGTGGATATCGAGACGCTGACGCCGCTGGAAGCGCTGAACTTCCTCTATGAACTGAAAAATGTATTGGATAAAGAGTAAAGGCAGGTGAACCGCATGGCGGAAATTCGCGTATTGGATAAACATACCGCAGAGCTTATTGCCGCCGGCGAGGTAGTCGAGCGACCGGCGTCGGTTGCCAAAGAGTTGTTGGAAAATGCCATTGAC
>NZ_JACJKP010000226.1 GCF_016901605.1 Gemmiger formicilis | reverse complement strand
GACTCCGCCTGGCTCATGAGCTGGACCTTCAACCGCCAGCCCCACTTCAAAGCCCAGCCCGAAGGCCAGCTGGTAGGCTGGATCTACGGCCTTTACCCCGAACGCCCCGGTGACTTTGTGGGCAAGCCCATGGAGGAATGCACCGGCGCCGAGATCTGCATGGAATGGCTCTACCATCTGGGTGTGCCGGAAACCGAGATCGAGGCCCTGGCCCGGGAATCCGCCAGCACGGTACCCTGCATGATGCCGTACATCACCGCCTTCTTCATGCCCCGCCAGGCGGGGGACCGCCCCGAGGTGGTGCCTGAAGGCTGCGTGAACTTCGCCTTCCTGGGCCAGTTCACCGAAACGCCCCGGGACACCGTCTTTACGGTGGAATACTCGGTACGCACGGCCATGGAGGCCGTCTACACCCTGCTGGATGTGGAACGGGGCGTGCCGGAGGTGTTCGGCTCGGTATACGATGTACGGTGCCTGCTCAACGCCACCCACTACCTGCTGGATGGCCGCAAGCTCACCGATATGAAGCTGCCCTTGCCCTACAAGCTGGCCCTCCACGCCGGTCTGGAAAAAGTCCAGGGTACCACCCTGGAAGAACTGCTTACCACCTATGAACTGATCTGACCGGCCGCGCCGGAGGAGGAACCATGAAACGGAACGCCATTCAAACCTGGGAAGCTGCCGCCTGCCAAAGAAGTTTTGCCGAGGGCATGGTAACAGGGGCCATGATCACCGGCCTGGGGGCGGCAACCCTCATTGCCCCGCTGCTGGGCTGGCTGCTGGGTCTTACCCGTACCGCCCGCACCGAACACCGGGGCAGCGGTACCACCCCTGAATAAATAGAAAAAGTGCCTTCCGCTGACCGGCGGAAGGCACTTTTGCGTGGAATGGTTATTCGTCGTTGGGGTCGGGTTCGTTTTCGGTAATGGGCATCTCCACCAGCAGTTCAAAGCGGCTGCGGTCAAAGCGGAGCAGCCCCTCGTCCCGCATTTTGCACAGTTCGTTGGACAGGGCGCTGCGGTCCACAAACAGGAAATCCGCCAGGTCCTGCCGGTTCAGCGGGATCACAAAGGTGCGGCTGCCCGCCTTGTGGTACTGGGCCGAAAGATAATCCTGCAGCCGCTCCCGCATGCTGCGGCGGGTGCTGTCCTCCAGTTTGCGGGTCAGGTACTGGCCTTCCTGGGCCACCGCCAGGGTCAGGTTCTGCAAAAAGCGGATCTGGGTGGGGGCGGTCAGTACGTTTTTGCGCAGCAGCTGATCCACGCACAGGTACAAAATTTCGGTGGGTTCCTCGGTGGCAATGGAAAGATGTAGCCGGTACCGGCCCACGGCGTTCAGTTCGCCCACCGTGTCCCCGGCCTGCAGCACATACAGCAGGTTGTTGTTGCCGTTGCTGTCAATGTGGGCCAGGTGCAGGCTGCCCGAAAGGATGACCCCGATCTCAGGGAACAGGTCCCCGTCCTGGGCCACCACCGTCCGGCGGGGGTACCGCACCCGGCGGGGGCACATGGCCGCCACCGTTTGCAGGATCTCCTCGTCGGTCATGTTGCGGAACAGCATCCCTTTTTTCAGCAGCTGCAGATCCAGTTCTTTTTCCATGGTTTTGCACATCCCTTTCCATACAAAACAAACAAAGGTATAGGCTCCGTTTTGTGCGGAAGCGTCTCAACAAATGGACGTCCCGGCTTTTCCCGGGGCATTTTTACCCCTGCTGCGGGGGGCGCTTTTGCCGCCCCAGCAGGTTGGCCGCGGCAATAAAGGCGTCGGTCTTTTCGTAGTCGGGTTTGGTGCACAGGCTCACCGCCACATACACCGCCGCCGAAAGACTGACCCCCAGGATGACCTGTTGGGCGGACTGGGCGGCCCAGAAGGAGGGCGGCGGCAGCCCCGCCGAGATCAGCAGATTGTACAGGCAGTAGCTCAGCCCCACCACCATGGAGGCCATGGCCTCCGGGGCGTTGCCGCGGCGCCACACAAAACCGGCCACCAGCGGCACAAACACGCCGGTGTTGATCAGCGAGTCCATGGTGGACATGACGGCGGCGGAGATGCCTACAAAGGCGATGGCGCCCAGCACCGGGGGCAGATAGTTCACCACCACCGCCGTGACCACGCCGCCCTGGGGCAGGGTGAGAAAGAGCACCAGCCCCGCCATGCCGGTAAGCACCACGATCAGGTAAAGGGGAATGTAGGCAAAAAAGCTCAGGACGGTCATTTTGCGGGCGTCCCGGTCGGTGCGGGCGGCGGAGATGCGCTGCCATACGTTGGCCTGGATCATCCAGGCGCAGCCGAAGGTGATGATGTACATGGCATAGCGGGAAGTGCCGGAGGTAATGTCCATATAGCCGTCCTTGCCGGCGGCAGCTGCCGCCGCTGCAATGGGCGCCAGCCCCCCGGCCCGGGTCAGGGCCGTGATAAAGACCAGCACGGCCGAGAGCACCAACAGCACAAACTGGATGATACAGGATCATCACCGAGAGCACTTTGGAAACACCCTCGGAATAGCGGGCGGCCATCATCTTGCCCTGGGTCAGGTAACCCACCCGGCGGATGGCTTTGGCGCCCACGATCATCAAAAAGGTGGCGATCAGCACCGGCGCGCCGTAATACCAGAAGGCGCTCAAGCCGTCGGTATAGGCCAGATCCGCGGTGGAAAGGGCCGACCCCGGCGCCCCACCAGGAGGCAATGAAGGTGATGGACAGGGCCCAGAAAGGCAGGCTGCGTCCCGCAAAAAAGTAGTCCAGCACGTTCTGGTTGGCTTTGTCTTTGGATACGGCAAAAAGCAGGACTGCAAAATACACCAGCAGCCCGATCAGCGAAGTGATCTGTAAGGTGTTCATAAGGGGACCTCCTGTGCAAATATCCGGGCAAAGGGGGGAGGTCATGCCCCGCCGAATGTTTCCGCACGGTCCAGCAGTGCCTGCAGTTCCGTCACAAACCGGCAAAGGTGGAACCCGTCGCAGACGGCGTGGTGTACCTGCACGGCCAGGGGCAGCAGGCAGCGGTCCTGCTCGGTATAGTAGCGGCCCATGGTGAAGATGGGCAGCAGATAGTCGTACCCGTTGCGCAGATTGAGGTTGAACCCTTCAAAGGAAGCCCAGGGCACCATGGAAACGGGAAAGGTGTTGCCGGGGGTATGGGGCTTGGGCTCCATGCCGGGCAGGGAACCGTAGGTTTGCAGGTCCTGCTCATAGTGGTGCAGGAACCGGGTGAAATCGGGGTCGTACTCGGTCCAGATGTTGGAGAAAGTCTCGCTGTCCCGGTGGAACACCGTGTAGCAAGGCAGCATCCGGTCATAAATACCCGGCTCGCCCGCCTCGTTCAGGGCGGTGCGGAATTCCTCGTGCCGGTTCACCACGGTGGTCAGGGCGTACAGCATGGCCGGGTACAGCTTGACGCCCTGCCGCCGCAGGGCGGTGATGTCCAGCTTTACGGTCATGCTGTAGGTGCAGGGCACCGCCGAAAAATAGTGGTCGTAATATTCTTTGCGGGCCCAGCCCTGCAGGTCGATTTTGTGGAATGCCATATCGTCCGCACCTCTTTGTGATGTGTCTTTCGGTGATTATATCACAAATCCCGGCGCAGTGGGCATTTTTTG
>NZ_JACJKP010000225.1 GCF_016901605.1 Gemmiger formicilis | reverse complement strand
TGCAAAAAGGGTAAAAAAATAACGGAGCAGTGCGAGCAAAAACTCCACATTACTCCGTTATATTTCACTTCATTGACAAATTAAATTGCCTTTTTGGACAAGATAATTTGCCCCCGAACAAAGATTAGTGCTTCATGGCAGCAGCAACTTCGGCAGCGAAGTCCTCGTTGCGCTTCTCCAGGCCCTCGCCCTTGACAAAGTGAGTGTAAGCAACGATCTGAATATCGCCGCCCAGAGCCTTGGCAGTGTCAGCAACGTACTTCTTAACGTCCATGTTGCCGTCCTTAATGAAGGCCTGATCCACCAGGCAGTTCTCCTTGTAGAACTTGCCCAGCTTGCCAATAGCCATCTTCTCTTTGATAGCATCGGGCTTGTTGGCAGTCTTGGGATCGTTGGCCATCTGAGCGAGGATGATTTCCTTCTCCTTGGCAATAGTCTCAGCCGGAACAGCAGCCTCGTTCAGATAGCTGGGGTTCGCAGCAGCAATCTGCATGGCAATGTCCTTGCCGAAAGCAGCAAACTCAGCCTTAGCAGCAACATCATCGCTGGTCTCAAACTTGACGATGACACCATGGGTGCCGCCGCCATGGACATAAGCAGCGCAATGGCCCTCGTAGCGAGCAAAACGGCGAACCTTGATGTTCTCCTTGATGACCAGGATCAGAGCCTTCAGAGCGTCGTCAACAGTGCCCTCACCCATCTTGCAGGCCATCAGGGCCTCCACGTCGGCGGGGTTCTGATCGGCAACAACCTTGGCCAGTTCCTTGGTGAATTCAACAAACTTATCGTTCTTGGCAACGAAGTCGGTCTCGGCATTGACCTCAACCACAACAGCGCAGTTGTCGAAGGAAACAGCGTAAACCATACCCTCGGCAGCGATACGGCCAGCCTTCTTGTTGGCGGTAGCCAGGCCCTGCTCACGCAGGATCTCGATAGCCTTTTCGAAGTCACCCTCAGCCTGAGTGAGAGCCTTCTTGCATTCCATCATGCCGCAGTCGGTCTGACGGCGCAGTTCCATAACGTCTTTTGCAGAAATAGCCATGTTCTTTTTGTCCTTTCTGTCTTTACGCTTTAATTATGATCAAGCCTCGGTGCTCTCAGCGGCTTCAGCAGCGGGAGCTTCCTGAACGCCCTGCTTGCCTTCCAGAACGGCATTGGCCATGGCGCCAGAGATCAGCTTGACGGCACGGATGGCGTCATCGTTGCCGGGAATCACGTAATCGATCTCATCGGGATCGCAGTTGGTATCGACGATGGCGACGATGGGGATGTTCAGCTTGCGAGCCTCAGAAACAGCGATACGCTCCTTGTGAGGATCAACGATGAACATAGCCTTGGGCAGGCTCTTCATGTTCTTCACACCGCCGAGGTACTTGTCCAGCTTCTCCATCTCGAGCTCGAGCTTGACAACTTCCTTCTTGGGCAGCAGGTCGAAAGTGCCGTCAGCCTGCATGTTCTTCAGCTGCTCCATACGGTCGATGCGCTTACGGATGGTGCGGAAGTTGGTCATCATGCCGCCCAGCCAACGAGCGTTGACGTAGTGCATGCCACAGCGGGTAGCCTCATCGCGGATGGACTCCTGAGCCTGCTTCTTGGTGCCGACGAACAGGATCTCGCCGCCCTCAGCAGCGGTGTCGCGAACAAAGTTGTAAGCCTCATCCAGCTTCTTTACGGTCTTCTGCAGGTCGATGATGTAGATACCGTTACGCTCGGTGAAGATGTACTTCGCCATCTTGGGGTTCCAACGACGGGTCTGATGACCGAAATGAACGCCGGCCTCCAGGAGCTGTTTCATAGATACGACTGCCATAATTTGTTTCCTCCAATAAATTTAGTTTTACCCTCCGCATTCCGTTTTATGTTTTCTAACCCATCTTTTTGCAAAAATGGGCACAAAAAAACAACGCAATGCGTGTGTATTGCCGTAGTATAATACCACACGTTTTTTCAAATTGCAAGGGCTTTTTTTGCAAAAACGTGTAAAAAATGACCTTTAAGCAAAGTCTTTCCCCTGCTTGGTATATAAATGGGTGCGAAGCACTTCACATTGCCATGCAGGAGCGCCACCGTGTTCATGCAGATATTCCATCAACAGAGAAGGGTTGATGTTCAGAGCTTCACCAGAGCCACAAGGCAGAAGAATATCAAACTGAAGTTGTTCATCCAGGACAGCATATTCGATGCGCGGCAAATATTGTTTCAGATCCAGAGTTTTCTGGCCACGCTTTGTTTTTTTGACAACTTCGGCACCGGATGCATTGTTGTACGCATCAATTACCAGGGCGCTGTCTGCCGGCATCAAAATCCGGTACGCAGCAGTTTCGATCTCCCCTGCTTTTTCGATTGCGGGCGCCACCTTGGTAACGGTGATCCCCCGCGGCATCAAAGGCTGCAGTGCGCTTTGCCAGGCAGCGGCATCGATGGTTTCAGCCTCTGTTTTCACCTCACAGCTTTCGCACAGACTTTCCTGCCCCAACGACAACGGGCAGGAAAAAGAAAGGTAAATGTGCGGGTTGAATCCCTGGGTGTACCAAACAGGGAGGCCGCTGATCTTCAGCAACCGATGGAATACGCGCTGCAGGTCCAGCAGCGAAATATATGCGGCTTCGCCGCGCTTTTCAAAGAAGATCCTTACTGTAGTCAAAACAAGGCCCTCCCAGCAGTTTATTGGCGCCGCATCCGCTGCACTGGCGGTTGCAGGGCTGCGTTGTTTCGGCTTTCAGCGCTTTCTGGTACTCACGCACCAAGTGTGCATGGCTGACGCCCACATCCAAATGGCTCCACGGTGTCACTTCATCCAGTGCCAAAGAACGGTAGTTGTAAAAGTCCGGATCAATACCGCAGGCCGCAAAAGCGTCCATCCAGCGGTCATAATCAAAGTACTCTTCCCAGGTATCAAAGAAAGCACCATTTTCAAAAGCGGTTTCAATCACACGCCCAAGACGCCGGTCACCTTTGGCAAAAACACCTTCCAGTACACTGGTGGCACTGTCATGGTAATTGACTTTGATCTTACGGGAATGCACACAGCTGAGCAGGTACTTCTGCTTTTCCCGCAGCGTTTCGCGCCGGTCCTGTGCGCAGAACTGGAAAGGCGTGTCCGGTTTGGGAACAAAACAGGCCACACTGATGGTAACCTGAACGCCCTTGCCTTTTGGCCGATCCGGGATCTGATAGAACAGATCGACGACCTTTTGGGCAGTATCGGCAATCCCTTTGATGTCCTCCATCGTTTCGGTAGGCAGTCCCATCATAAAATACAGCTTGACCGAGGTGTATCCTTCCGAGAAGGCGATCCGGCAGCCGCGCTCGATCTGCTCCCAGGTAACATTTTTATTGATAACGTCCCGCAGACGCTGAGTGCCGGCCTCGGCGGCAAAAGTAAGGCCGCTTTTGCGCACCTTCGTGGTTTTCTCGACCATAGACTGAGAGAAGTTATCTACACGCAGCGACGGAAGCGACAGACTGACGTGGTCGGCTTCTGCCCAGGAGTTCAACTCATCCAGAATTTCTTCCAGGCGGGAATGGTCGGAGGTCGACAAACTGGTAAGGCTCAATTCGTCATAACCGGTGTTGCGGCAAAGTTCCCGGGCGCAGTCACTGATCATTTTCGGGGAGCGTTCCCGGA
>NZ_JACJKP010000224.1 GCF_016901605.1 Gemmiger formicilis | reverse complement strand
CCCTGCAGCACACCACCCCCGAAAGCTGTGACCTGCAGCGGCTTTTGCGGCAGATGGTCGATGCCGGGTGTGATGCCTGCGTGATGGAAGTATCCAGTCTGGGGCTGAAGATGGACCGGGTGACCGGCATTGAATACGACGTGGGGGTGTTCACCAACCTTTCCCCCGACCACATCGGCCCCGGTGAACACGCCAGCTTTGCTGAGTACCGCGCCTGGAAAAGCGTGCTGTTCCGGCGGTGCCGGGTGGGCGTTGTGAATGCGGACGATCCCCAGACCGAGGCCATTCTGAACCAGCACAGCTGCCGGGTGGTGACCTATGGCATGGACCACCCGGCCGACTGGCGCGCGGGGGAGGATTTTTGCTTGCAACAGCAGCCGGGATTTTTAGGGGTGGCCTTTTCCGCCGCCGGGCCGGATGGCATCTTACGCCCTTACCGCATCGCCATGCCGGGGCGTTTCAGCATCTGCAACGCGCTGGCGGCGCTGGCCGTGGCCGGGGTGCTGGACCTGCCCGCCGATGCGGTACGGCGGGGGCTGGCGCACGTCACCGTAGAGGGACGTGTGCAGCCGGTTCCGTTGGACGCCCCTTTCACCGTTGTGATTGACTACGCCCACAACGAAGCCGCCGCCGAAAACCTGCTGACCACCCTGCGTGCCTACCAGCCCAAACGGCTGGTGGTGGTGTTCGGGTGCGGCGGCGGCCGCAGCCGGGTACGTCGGTTCGGCATGGGGGAAGTCTGCGCCCGGCTGGCTGATTTGTGCATCCTGACCGAGGACAACAGCCGCGGGGAACCGCTCCGCGACATTCTGGCTGATATCCGCACCGGGATGCGGCGGGGCAATCCCGACACCGCTTTTGTGGAGATCCCCGACCGGCGCAAAGCCCTGTACTATGCGTTGGATCACGGGCAGCCGGGGGATATGATCGCCGTCATCGGCAAAGGGCACGAAACCACCCTGCAGCGGGGCGGCAAGACCCTGCCCTTTTGTGAACGGGAAATTTTGCAAACGTACATGAAACAGAAAAAGGCATAAAACAAAAAGGCATCCCCGTGTATGGGAGTGCCTCTTGTACTTTAATTATTGTTCTTGCAGCCGCTGCAATTCCTCGGGGGTCAGTTCCCGCCACTGGCCCGGTGCCAGGGCCGGGTCCAGCGCCACCTTACCGATAGCCTCCCGGTGCAGGCCATTAACACCCGCCCCGAAAACACCGAACATCCGCTTGATCTGATGGTATACCCCCTGGTGCAGAATGACCCGAACCACACAGGGGTCCTCCCCTGCCGGTTCCACCTCCGCAGGGGCCAGGGTCTGCCCATCCGCCAAAGTTACCCCGGCGGCAAACCCCGCCTGCATGGCATCGGTCAGCGGAGTGTCCAGGGTAACAAGATACTGTTTGTCCACATGGTGGGCCGGGGAAAGCAGATCATGGGCCAGCGCGCCGTCATCAGTCAGCAGAACAAAACCGGTGCTGGTTTTATCCAACCGTCCCGCCGGAAACAGCGCCCGCCGGGGAAAATGTTCCGCCACCAGGTCTACCACCGTGGTATCCCGTTTGTCCCGGCTGGCACTGACCACACCTTCCGGTTTGTTCAACATGATATACACGTATTTTTGGTAAGTGCCGGCCAGCGGTGCGCCATCCACCGCAATGGCGGCATCCTCGACCACCTGGGTATCGGCTTTTCGGCAGACCACGCCGTTCACTGCCACCCGCCCTTTGGTGATGGCTTTGCGGCTTTCGCTGCGGGTCATGCCGGTGCGTTCCGCCAGGTATTTATCCAGCCGCATCATTGGGCATGCTCCTGGATGATGGCTGCGGTTTTGCCGCGGGAAACCTTGATCAGGTCCGCCGGAGCACATTCGATCTGGGTACCGATCCGCCCGCCCGACACCAGCATGGTGGGCTGGGCCAGGCAGCTCTCGTCAAACACCGTGGCATACTGCTTTTTCATACCCACCGGGCTGCAGCCGCCCCGGATGTACCCGGTCACCTTGTTGATATCGGCCACATGGATCATGGCCACGCTTTTGACACCGGCAGCCTTAGCAGCCTTTTTCAGGTCCAGTTCGGCCAGAACCGGTACCACAAACACATAATAGTTGCGGTCCGCCCCCTGGGTGACCAGCGTCTTGAATACACGTGCCGGGTCCTGCCCGGTCAGCCGGGCCACTGTGGCACCATCCACCGCCTGGCCTTCCTCGTGCGGGTATTCATGGGCCGTATAGGTAATCTTGGCCCGCTCCAACATCCGCATAGCGTTGGTTTTTGCTTCTTTTCCCATAAAGAATCCCTCTTTTGCAAACTCTGTATGGCCCTTATTATAAGTCGCAAAATCTTTTTCCGCAAGGGGGCTTGACTTCAATGCTTTAAAGTGTTAAAATCTCCATAGCAACAAAAACATGCAACAGGAGATTGCCCCCATGATCATCGTATTAAAGCAAAACGCCCCTGCCGACAAGATTCAGGAATTCTGCGCCGAACTGCGCGGTATGGGTTTTGAAATCAACGATTCTACCGGCCACGACACCCACATTCTGGGCCTCATCGGCGATACCAAGGCCCTGGCCGAAAGCTGGGTTCTGGCCAACCCCGTGGTAGACACCTGCCGCCGGGTCAGCGAACCTTACAAGAAAGCCAACCGCAAGTTCCACCCCGACGATACGGTGGTGGATGTAGGCGGCCACAAAATCGGCGGCGGATACTTTGCCGTGATGAGCGGCCCCTGCAGTGTGGAAAGCCGCGACCAGATCGTGGGCATTGCCCAGCGGGTACAAACCGCCGGGGCCAGCATCCTGCGGGGCGGCGCATTCAAACCGCGCACCAGCCCCTACAGCTTCCAGGGATTGCGGGCCGAAGGGCTGGAACTGCTGCAGGAGGCCCGGGCTGTGACCGGGCAGCCCATCGTCACCGAACTGATGAACAACGAGCATATTCCGCTTTTTCTGGACGCCCATGTGGATATGATTCAGATCGGCGCCCGCAATATGCAGAACTTTGAACTGCTGAAGGCCGTGGGCAAGCTGAAGGTGCCGGTCCTGCTGAAGCGGGGGCTTTCCTCCACGCTGGAAGAACTGGTGATGAGCGCCGAGTACATTATGGCCGAAGGCAACCCCAACGTGGTATTGTGCGAGCGGGGCATCCGCACCTTTGAAACCAGCATGCGCAACACCCTGGACCTGGCTGCGGTGCCCATGCTGAAAAAGATGACCCATCTTCCGGTAGTCATTGACCCCAGCCACGCGGCAGGTATCGCCTTCATGGTGCCTTCCCTGGCTCAGGCGGCGGTGGCCGTTGGGGCGGACGGACTCATGATCGAGACTCACAATGACCCGGCCAAAGCCAAGAGCGACGGTGCCCAGAGCCTGACCCCCGATCAGTTTGATGAACTGATGGCGGTGATCCGGCCGGAATTGGCGTTCTTTGGCAAAACGCTGAACTGAGACATTCCCTCTCCTGATAGGTTCCGATACAGAAAAGGCGGACGGCTTACCTGCCGTCCGTCTTTTCTATTGTGCAAGGTTCACGCAGAACAGGATGTGATCAGCGCGGACACAACATTGAACAAAAAAATCACTGCGATCACACTCCAGGCAATCTGGGCGCCGCTCTTTTTCCTGTTCTTTCCTCCGTCCATGTCCCGGCGGCCGGATGCGTTTTGCCTGCCAAACCGTTCCGGCGGGCA
>NZ_JACJKP010000223.1 GCF_016901605.1 Gemmiger formicilis | reverse complement strand
GGACCTGACCTTCCGCAAAGGGGAAAAGATCGCCCTCATCGGTTCCAACGGAGCGGGCAAATCCACCCTGATGAAACTGCTGGTGGGGCTGCTCAAACCCAACAAGGGCAGCAACCCCCGCTGCTGCAGGGCGTAGCCTGCCTGGGTCACCTGGGGCGGGAAGATGTTGCTCTGCTGCAGTTCCTCCACCCGGGCCAGGGCCTGGCGGGTGGGCAGCATCCAGCGGACGCGGCCCTCCTTGAGCAGCAGCACATGTTTGCAGTAGTCGGCAATGTACTCGGTATGGTGCTCGATGACCAGGATGGTCTTGCCCCATTTTTCGTTCAGTTCCCGCAGTACGCCGTAGATGCGGTCGGCGTGGCCGGGGTCCAGCTGGGCGATGGGTTCGTCCAGAATGAGAATATCGGGTCCCAGGGCCACCGCCCCCGCCAACGCCAGCAGATGGGTCTGCCCGCCGGAAAGCTGCCAGACGTACTCTTCCTCCCGGCCCTGCAGGCCGCACCGGGCCAGCGCCTGCCGGCCCTGGACCTGGTAGTCCTCCATGCCGTAGTTCAGGCAGGCGTAGGAGGCGTCGTCCAGCACGGTGGGACGGACGATCTGGTTCTCAAAATCCTGGTAGACATAGCCCACCTTGCGGGCCAGGTCCCCCACGTCGCTTTGCAGGGTATCCTGCCCGGCCACCTTCACCGAACCGGTAAAGGTGCCGGTGATGAAGTGGGGGATCAGCCCGTTGAGCACCTTGCACAGGGTGGATTTGCCGCAGCCGTTGTTGCCCACGATGGCCAGGAAGTCCCCCGGTTCCACCGTCAGGTCCAGATGGTCCAGCGTGGGCTGCGCCGCGCCGGGATAGGTATAACAAAGATCCTGGATTTCGATGATGGCCATGGTATCTTACTTCGCCTCAGCCTTTTTCTTCATGACCACCAGCACGGCCAGGGCCAGCACGGCGGCCACGATCATGCCCACCGCAAAGGAGGTGCCGCTCTCGGCCCAGGAAGCTTCCCAGTCGATGAGTTCCAGGCCGCTGGTGGCCAGCATCTCGGCAGCCACAGCGCACACAAAGGCCACGGCGCAGCCCGCCAGCGTTTTGCCGCTGAGGGCGGGGGCGGCGGTTTCCGGCGTGCGGGGGCTCATGCCCAGCAGCGGTTCGATCTTGCCGTAGAGTTTGGGAACCAGGTAGAGCGTGGGCAGCAGGCAGAAGAAGATGCCGGAGAACAGCAGGTCGTTGAGGAAGGCAAAACCCTCGGTGGCAAAGACGCTTTCGGGCAGACCTGCCACGGCCTCAAAATCCTCCACAGCGAACTGCACCTTGCAGATGTCCACGATGGTGCCCATGAGCAGCTGGGCGCCGGTGCCCAGGAAAGCCGCAATGCCCACCATGCGGGTGTCGCGGGGGTCACGGACCAGACGGCCCGCCAGGTAAACGCCCAGGGTGACGGTGATGAACTTTTCCAGTTCGCCCAGGCCGCCGAACTGGCCCAGCATGATCTCGCTGAAAACCAGCTCACCGGTGGCTGCGCCCAGCGCCGCCGACAAGGGGTCGAACAGCATGGCCAGCACCAGCGGGATGAACAGGAAATATTCTACGGAAAATTCCACCAGGCCTACCTGGAATTTCGGGATCAATTCGGTAAACAGGGTCGCCAGACCGTACAGGGACATGGTCAGCACAAAGACCATCAGTTTCTGGGACTGATTCATTCTGGTTTGCGTCGGATTCATAGTGGATTGCCTCCCCAATATCGTTTGCTCCGTTTGTGATACCCTCTTGCGGGGTACGGTTTCATTGTAGGCCGTTTATGAAAGTTTCTCCACCATGAAGCAGTAAAATGAAAGTTAATTTTCAGTAAAGTGACCGGCGGCCGGTTGCGGCATGCCCAAAACAAACCCCCGGCGCGTAGGCGCCGGGGGTTTGTTTTATTCGCAGGTCTGAGCGGCCACCTTGCGGCGGTAGAGCACCCCGGCCATGACCGCGGTCACTGCCTCGGTGAGCCAGAAAGCGTGCCACACGCCCACCGCCCCCAACAGGCAGCTGAGCACAAAGGCCAGAGGCAGGATGAGCAGCACATACCGCAGGGAGGAAATGACCAGCGAGGGTGCCCCCATGCCCAGCCCTTCCAGCGCACCGCAGGAGATGATGGACACCGACGAGATCACAAATCCCGCGCTGATGATCCGCAGGGCGGTACCGCCGGCGTCGATGGTCGCCTGACTGGTGGAGAACAGCCCGATCATCTGTTCGGGCACCAGCCAGCAGAGCAGGGTGCCCACCGCCATGATCCCCGCCGAGAGGGCCAGGGCCACACGATATATCTTGCGCACCCGGCCATACTCCCGGGCGCCGAAGTTGTACCCGATGATGGGGCGCATGCCCTGTACAATGCCGTTGGCCGGCAGATACAGGAAGGTCTGCAGCTTATAGTACACGCCCAGCACCAGCACATACACCTGGGAATAGCCCGCCAGGATCATATTCAGGCAGGAGATCAGCAGCGAGGGCAGCGCCAGGTTCAAAGCGGCCGGAATGCCCACCGCGTACATTCTTTTGGTCAAGCGCCAATCAAAGGTGTGGGCCGTAAAGCGGATGCGCACCGGCAGGCTGGCTGTGAAGTAGCACACCGCATAGATAATCAGGCTGAGAGTCTGGCCCAGACCGGTGGCCAGGGCCGCACCCTCAATGCCCATAGCCGGGAAGGGCCCCCAGCCAAAGATGAGCACCGGGTCCAGCAGGATATTGGCCACACAGCCGGACATCATGCAGATCATGGTCATCAGCATTTTGCCGGTGGCCTGGAACATTTTTTCCATGGACATGGAGATGCCGATGATCACCGCAAAGGCAAAGGCGATGCGGGAATACCGCACCCCCAGGTCCACCACAGCGGCATCGGTGGTGAACAGCCCCAGGAAGGCCGGGGCCGCCCCGATGCATACCACCGTCAGGATGGCCCCGTGCAGGGCGTTGTACACCAGGCTCTGGGCCGCGGCGGCATCGGCCTTATCCCCCTGTTGGGCGCCCAGGTGATAGGAGATCACCGCATTGGCGCCGATGGAGAAGCCGATGGTGACGGCGTTGATCAGATTCTGTACCGGGAACACCAGCGAAAGGGCCGTCATGGCATCCTCACTGATTTTGGCCACATAGTAGCTGTCCACAATGTTGTACAGGGAGGCCACCATCATGGAGATCACCATGGGCAAGGACATGGAGAGCACCAGCGGTACAATGGGTTTGGTTTTCATAAAAGACTGCTGCATCGGGATTCCTCTTTTCCTGCGTGTTTGGGTGGTAAAAAGAAAAAGCTATATTTCCCCTTGTTTATCTCACCCACAAGGAAAAATATAGCTTTCGCATCTGCCATGCTATCACAGTTCGGGGCCGCTGTCAATGGGGTGGGGCTCGCTCCCCTGCCCGGGCGGCAAACCGTTTTGCCCTTGCTGCCGGAACGCCTGGGGCGAAAGGCCGTACACCGCCTTGAACATCCGCCAGAAGTACCCGTAATTGTGGAACCCCACCTCCAGCATGATGGTTTCCAGCGGGTCCCGGGTGGTCAACATCCGCTTTTTGGCCTGTTCCAGCCGGCAGCGCACCACATACTGCAGCGGGCTCAGCCCGGTGACCTTTTTGAACAGCTTGCAGAAATACCCGCTGCTGTACCCCGCCGCCGCGGCCAGCTGTTCCAGGGTAACGTTTTCCCGGTAATGGCGGTGGATGTATGCCAGCGCCTGCCGGACCGGCGCATCGTCCCCGGGGCTGTGCCCGCCCCCCGC
>NZ_JACJKP010000222.1 GCF_016901605.1 Gemmiger formicilis | reverse complement strand
ACGGGATACCAGATATTCAGGCAGTCCCAATTCCCGACCGGCCTGACGTACTTCGTCCTTGAACAAATCACGCAGGGGTTCGACGATCTCTTTGAAATCCACATAGTCCGGCAAACCGCCCACGTTGTGATGGCTCTTGATGGTAGCGGACTCACCACCCAAACCGCTTTCCACAACGTCGGGATAAATCGTACCCTGGGCAAGAAAATCTACTGCGCCAATCTTTTTGGCTTCATCCTCAAACACGCGGATGAATTCTTCGCCGATGATTTTGCGCTTACGCTCGGGGGCTTCTTCCCCAGCCAATTTGCTGTAGAAACGGTCGCGGGCGTCAACACAGACAAAGTTAATATCAAACTGGCCGTTTTCTCCAAAGACTTCACAGACCTGCTCGCGTTCATTCTTACGCAACAGACCATGATCAACGAAAACACAAGTCAGCTGCTTACCGATTGCCTTGGCCAGCATAGCTGCGCAAACGCTGGAATCTACACCGCCGGACAAAGCGCAAAGCACCTTGCCATCGCCGATTTTATTCCGTAGCGCCTGCACGGACTGCTCCACAAAAGAGTCCATCTTCCAGGTTCCGGCGCATCCGCAGACCTTATACACAAAGTTGTGCAGGATTTTCGTGCCGTTTTCGGTATGCAGCACTTCCGGGTGGAACTGCACGCAGTACAATCCGCGGGCGGCATCCTGTGCAGCAGCTACCGGGCAGTTGGGCGTATGGGCCACAATCTGGAAACCGGGAGCGGCGGTCTCGATATAGTCATTATGACTCATCCAGCAAACATTCTGTTCCGGGAGGCTGTCAAACAAAGGACTCGCCGTATCCAGATTCACAAGCGTTTTGCCGTACTCACGTTCCGGAGCTTTGGTCACATTGCCGCCGAGCATATGCATCATCAACTGGCTGCCGTAGCAGATGCCCAGAATCGGCACACCCCAAGTATAAATTTCGGGATCAATCGTCGGAGAATCCGGCAGATATGCGCTGTTAGGGCCACCGGTAAAAATGATACCTTTGGGATTTTTTGCTTTGATTTTGGCGAGGTCCGTGCGATACGAATAGATCTCGCAGTAAACGTTACATTCACGAACACGACGTGCAATCAGCTGATTGTACTGGCCGCCGAAGTCAAGAACAATGACAGTTTCCTGCTGCATGGAGTTGCTCCCTTCTACTTTTCATACTTTCTGATTATTATAGCATACAGATTTATCCTTGAACAGATGGCAGATCGAAAAATCTTTTCATATTAACATCTGCGGAAACTATACAAAAAGGCAGGCACCTGCCTTGCGGTAGATGCCTGCCTGTATGCTGTTTTAGAACGAAAAATTACTTCTCGATCTTGGAAACAACGCCGGAACCAACGGTGTGGCCGCCTTCACGGATAGCGAAGCGCATGCCTTCTTCCATGGCAACGGGGGTGATCAGCTCAACATGCATATCGACGTTGTCGCCGGGCATGCACATCTCGGTGCCCTCGGGCAGGGTGATGATGCCGGTAACGTCGGTGGTGCGGAAGTAGAACTGAGGACGATAGTTGTTGAAGAACGGGGTGTGGCGGCCGCCCTCTTCCTTCTTCAGGACGTAAACGTGACCGTCGAAGGTGGTGTGGGGATGAACAGAACCGGGAACAGCCAGAACCTGGCCACGCTCGATCTGATCACGGTCGATACCACGCAGCAGAGCGCCGATGTTGTCGCCAGCCTGAGCGTACTCCAGGCTCTTGCGGAACATTTCCAGACCGGTGATGGTGGTGGTCAGCTTCTCTTCCTTGATGCCGACGATTTCCATCTGATCGCCAACATGGGCGGTACCACGCTCAACACGACCGGTAGCAACGGTGCCACGGCCAGAGATGGTCATAACGTCCTCGATGGGCATCAGGAAGGGCTTGTCAGCAGCGCGGTCGGGAGTCGGGATGTAGCTGTCAACAGCATCCATCAGTTCCCAAATGCACTTGTACTCAGGAGCGTTGGGATCGGTGGAGGTGGACTCCAGAGCCTTCAGAGCAGAGCCACGGATGATGGGAGCGTTGTCGCCATCGAAGCCCTGGCTGGAGAGCAGCTCACGGATTTCCATCTCGACCAGATCGAGCAGCTCGTCGTCGTCGACCATGTCGCACTTGTTCATGAAGACAACGATCTTGGGCACGCCAACCTGACGGGCGAGCAGGATGTGCTCACGAGTCTGGGGCATGGGACCGTCGGTAGCAGCAACGACCAGGATAGCGCCGTCCATCTGAGCAGCACCGGTGATCATATTCTTGATATAGTCAGCATGGCCCGGGCAGTCAACGTGGGCATAGTGACGCTTCTCGGTGTGGTACTCAACGTGAGCGGTGTTGATCGTGATACCACGAGCCTTCTCTTCGGGAGCCTTGTCGATGCTGGAGTAATCCATGAAGTCGGCGTCGCCCTTCAGAGCCAGAGTCTTGGTGATCGCGGCGGTCAGAGTGGTCTTGCCGTGGTCAACGTGACCAATGGTGCCAATGTTGACGTGCTCCAAAGAGCGGTCAAATTTTTCCTTTTCAGCCATTGGAAGTTTCCTCCTTTAGTTAAAACAATTTGGTTGGCCTTGGATAAGCCTATCATACTAAATTCCGTGCAAAAAATCAAGTAAAACTTATGAAATTAAGCCTTGTTTGCACGGTCATTCATGATCTTGTCGGCGATGTTCTTGGGGACCTGCTGGTAATCAGCCGGCTCCATGGAATACTGGCCGCGGCCCTGCGTCTTGGAACGCAGGTCGGTGGCGTAACCGAACATCTCGGACAGAGGAACCATCGCAGTAACGCGGGCGGTGCCGTCCTGAGACTCCTGATTCTGGATCTGGCCACGACGGCTGTTCAAGTCGCCGATGACGTTGCCCATATACTCATCAGGAACGATAACGTCAACCTTCATGATGGGCTCCATAATGACGGGATCGCACTTCTTCATAGCTTCTTTGAAAGCCATAGAACCGGCGATGGAGAACGCCATTTCAGAGGAGTCGACTTCATGATAAGAACCATCCCACAGGGTGACCTTGACATCCACGACGGGATAACCAGCCAGAATACCGGCCTTCATAGCGCCCTGAATACCGTTGTCGACAGCGGGGATATATTCCTTCGGGATCGCGCCGCCAACAACACCGTTGACGAACTCGTAACCCTTGCCGGGGTTGGGCTCCAGCTTGATCTTGACGTGACCGTACTGGCCCTTACCACCAGACTGACGGGCGTACTTGGTATCCTGGTTGGCTTCCTTACGAATGGTTTCGCGGTAAGCAACCTGCGGAGCACCAACGTTCGCTTCAACCTTGAACTCACGGAGCAGACGGTCGACGATGATTTCCAGATGGAGCTCGCCCATACCGGCAATGATGGTCTGACCGGTCTCTTCATCGGTCCAGGTCTTGAAGGTCGGGTCTTCTTCAGCGAGCTTCGCCAGAGCGATGCCCATCTTTTCGGAACCGGCCTTGGTCTTGGGCTCAATGGCAACACGGATAACGGGCTCGGGGAAGTTCATGCTCTCCAGAATGATGGGAGCCTTCTCGTCGCACAGGGTGTCACCAGTGGTGGTGTTCTTCAGACCGACAGCCGCAGCGATGTCGCCCGCGTAAACGGTGTCGATATCTTTACGGTTGTTGGCATGCATCTGCAGGATACGACCGATACGCTCGTTCTGATCCTTGACAGAGTTGTAAACGGTGGTGCCGGCATCCAGTTTACCGGAGTAAACACGGAAGAAGCACAGCTTACCAACGTAGGGGTCAGTCATGATCTTGAACGCCAGAGCGGAGAACGGAGCGTCGTCGGAAGAAACAC
>NZ_JACJKP010000221.1 GCF_016901605.1 Gemmiger formicilis | reverse complement strand
CAACGGGCAAAAAATGATTTGAAACAAAAAGCGCTCACCTTGTGCCATCTGCACAGGTAAGCGCTTTTTCTCATTTTATGGCAAGCCGATATCTCGCCAGTACACAGGCGCATATTTACATGCCTGCAAACCTTCACGGATGCGGGCAGCCAAATTTCCCCAAAAAGAAAAATCACTCCACCGGGCCGGAATCAGCCATCCTGGCATTGATTCCAACAAAAGCGGCAACAACAAAGCCACCCCCAACGCCAGCAGCAGCCAGACAAAATCACGCCATACTGCGGGCAAGTCCCTGCTCAATCGAAAAAATCCAATCAACAAAAGGCAACCTGTAACCAGCAACGGCCCCCAACAAAACAAAGTACAAAGCCAGACCCATTGGGGACCGTAAAGAATACACCGGGGGGTGGGCAGCCCGGCGGCCGCACCCCAGTTTTCCGTTTCGGTTTTGGGGGCATCCAAAGATATCCCCCGAAGCTCAGCACAGGTCAGATTCTTCTCCGATGGAAAAAGCAATACGCGGTCCACCGATAGAAACACACCGCAAACCGTATAGCTCTTGCCCTGCAAAGTCACTTGCAAGCCGGTCACGTTGTCAGTCCCAAACAAAGTTTCTGCCAGTGCCGTAGAAAGGGCACATTCCTCCCCTACAGTGCCGGGAGCAGTCCCGTAACAATAGTTTACCGGCAAACAGTCCTCCGCATTGCCATAATAGCCGATGCAAAAAACACTTTCTGCCTTATGACCGGTTCCACTTCCCACATCACCGATTTGTTCGCCCCAAAAGCTGGCATATACCTTATCTTCGTTCTGTTCCCCGGCGGTAAAGTCCAGGGCACTTTGCAGCTCGCTCGCCTGCAAGACCCTATCAAAACGAACGCCCGTAGTAGCATACAATCGGCCCTGCTTGCGGCTCCAGCAACACAGCCAGCACTCCAACAACACAAGGGCAAGCACCAATATCCATCTTGCCCAGCGGTGCGGCGCAGGCGGAAGAGCCGGATATTCAAGTGTTATCACGAATTCTCACCTTATCCCCTGCTTGCACGGATTTATCGCTGGACACTACCACCTGCGTATCATAATCCAACGCACCGGAAACTGCCGTTGTGGTATCCCCTTCTTCCAGTACCGTCACAGGCAGCCGTACCAGTACATTTTGCAGTCCCAAGATCGTGTTTTGTTCCTCTGCAGCCAAAACAAAAAAGCCGTCGCCGTCCTGACGAATCGCAGTGGACGGCAAAACAAAGTCCTGCCGACTGCTTTGACTGGTCGCGGATACATTGCAGGCGCCGGCATTCCAGCCGCCTTGCGGTAAGGTGGCTGTAGCCGTTACAGTTCCTTCGGCATCCTCTTCGGAAAGATTTTGCACAGCAGCGTCACCGCTGACTTTGCTTTGACTTACATGTAATACCGTTCCCACGGTGATTTGTTGCGCCTGGTCTTTATCCAACGGGATGGAAAGTGTGTAATCGGCCGCTTCGTCGGCAAGAAGTCCTCCCACCTTGGGGCTGTTCTCGCCCACCTTCAGATTCAGTTGAATAACCGTTCCGTTTTGCGGCGCGGTATACCGTGCTCCCTCTTTCAGCAAAGCCTGTAAAGCATCCAACTCGGCCTGCAATTCTGCCGCATTGGCATCACTCACAGCAGCGGCCGCGCGATTCAATTCGTTCTGATCCGCCACCGATTCTTCTTCCTTCTCCAGGGCATGCAGTGCCGTGTTGCGGCTGTCCTCTACGCTTTGCGCAGCAGACAGCGCCGCATCGTTTGCATCCTCGGCCGCTTTTTCGGCTTGATATAAGGCTTCTTCGGCTGCTTCCAAAGCCGCAGTTGCGGCATCTATGTTGGCCTGCTTTTGTGCTTCGGCTTCAGATTTTGGCAGCGTATCATCCAAAGGAGCATTGCGGGCATTTTCCAGATCCTGCGCAGCTTCGTTTCGCTTCAGCCGCATCCGTTCAACACTTTCCAGCCCTTCTTCGTAGGTTTTTTGTGTTTCCGCATAGGCTCTTTCCAACTGTTCCTGTGCCAGTTGTGCACTGTACGGGTCTGCCGAATCCCCTTCCGCCTGTTGGGCAGCCTGCACTTGTACCTGCTGTAACTCGGCCTGTTTGGATGCCACCGCACGTTTAAGTTCTTCCTCATCAAACGTTGCCAGGGTATCGCCAGCTTTGACGGTCTGCCCCACCTGCACCGGAACCGATGTGACCAGCAACCCGCTTGGCAGTGTGAACGGCGTACCGCCTGTATAGGAGATGGTCCCGTTCATCATAGCATTTCGGCTTACGGTACCGGAAGAAGGCGCCTGCAGTGTAACCACCGGCATAGTCGCCCCCGCTGTACCGCGTGCAATCAGCGTTATGACCAACAGCACCGCAAAAAAGCGCACAATATTGCCAAACCTGTGAAGCTGCTGCGGATCACTTTGCCGAAGCAAAACAGCAACATCTTCTTTCCACTTCATGCGCCTTCATCCTCGATTTCCAGCACCAGAATTTTATCAGCCACAAAGCTTTCCGAGTCTTGCGTCCCGTACAGGTATACCTGTTTGCCCGGCTGTATGGCCGCCGTATCCGCTGCCTGAGGCTCGCCGTGTCCGCCATTATACACATGCATGGTTTCTATGGTGGCATGGGTCCAATCAACGTCTACGGACGCATCTCCGCCCGCTCCTGCGGCGGCAGCACCATCGGAAGATTCTACCTGAACAGGCGTAAGGGTAAATCCATCATCAACAATTTCTTGCACGATCCCTTGCAAGTCGGGATTAGCCAAGGTATCCTGCGGTTCTGCAGACGCTACAGGGATAGAAGTGGCCTCAGGTTTTGATTCCGGTGTCAGTGTTGCAGAAGATTCCACCCCAGAAGATTCGGTTTCTTTGGGTGCACAAGCTGTACAAAGAATGGCAATTCCCGCGCATAGCACAACAGATAGCGTAAACAAAGCGAAGATTCTTTTCATCGTTTATCCTTTCACTGCCCCGGCCAGAATCTCCTGTTCCAGATATTTCTGACCGAAAGAAAAAATCAGAACTGCCGGCAGCAACATCATAAGGCTGGCCGCCATAACAAGGGCTAAATTGTCACCGGCAGCATTGGTTAAATAAAGCGACAACGGCCATCGGGATGGAGTTTTCAAAAATGTCATGGGCTGTTCCAGTCCGTTCCAGGCATCCAGAAAGCCCGTGGTAAGGGCCGCCAGTATTCCCGGCAGCCCTACCGGAATTCCAATGCGAAAAAATTGCTGCCCTGGCGTGGCCCCATCTATAGCAGATGCTTCCAGCAGTTCTTTGGGAACGGCATCAAAGCCGCGCTGCATCAGAAATACCGGAAATGTGCTGAACGCCCCCGGCAGAATCACGGCCCAAACAGTATCCATCAGCCCCAGAGCGTTCAGCGTCAGATAGCTGGGTACTATAGTGACCTGAAAAGGCAGCAACATGACCACAATGTAGAGGGAGCGTATCCCATGCCGTCCGGGAAATTCCATTTTAGAAAGCGCCCAGGCGGCCGGAGCCCCGACAACCAGCTGGCCTGCCACCTGCGGAAAAACCTGGGCACAGGTATTCCAGTAGGTAGTAAAGTATTCCGGCGTGTCCAGCAACAGTTCCAACAAAGGTTGCAGCGTTGGCCAACTGGGCAGCAAAGTCCATTTGACTTGCCCCTGCCCTGTCAAGGCAGGCCCTATTGTGGATTGCAACTCTGCATTGCCTGTCAGCGCACCAGTCAGTAAAAGCCATAGTGGTCCCCACACCAGAAGCGCAAAGGGCAGTAAAAACCATTTTTTCATGTCTTTTGTTATAACTTCCTGAGCAGAAGCGCAATACCCGC
>NZ_JACJKP010000023.1 GCF_016901605.1 Gemmiger formicilis | reverse complement strand
CAGAACGGTACCCTGCATAAGGGTGACTGCCTCATCGCCGGCACGGCTGTGGGCCGCGTGCGTACCATGCGGGACGATAAGGGCCGCGAAATCACCGAGGCCGGCCCGTCCACGCCTGTGGAGATCACCGGTCTGACCGAAGTCCCCGAAGCCGGCGAACTGTTCGAGGCTGTCGAGGATGAAAAGCTGGCCCGTGAGTTGGCCGATAAGCGTATGACCGAGGCCAAGGAACGTCAGTTTGCCGCTTACACCAAGGTCACGCTGGATAACCTGTTCGATCAGATGGCTGCCAACGATATGAAGGAACTGCCCATCGTTGTCAAGGCCGACGTACAGGGTTCCGCCGAGGCTGTGAAGCAGAGCCTGGAGAAGATCTCCAACGAGGAAGTCCGCGTCCGTGTCATCCATGCGGGTGTCGGCGCCATCTCCAAGTCCGACGTTTCTCTGGCCGATGCCTCCAACGCCATTATCATCGGCTTTAATGTCCGTCCTGATGCTGTGGCCAAGGCTGAAGCCGAGCAGACCGGCGTGGAAATGCGTATGTACCGCGTCATTTACGATGCCATCAACGATGTTTCCGACGCTATGAAGGGCATGCTGGCGCCCAAGATCCGCGAAGTTGCGCTGGGCGAAGCACAGGTCCGTCAGGTCTACAAGATTTCCAGCGTGGGTACGGTTGCCGGTTGCCGTGTTACCAACGGCAAGATCACCCGTGATGCACAGCTGCGTCTGGTGCGTGACGGCATCGTTATCTGCGAGGATGCCATTGCCAGCCTGAAGCGCTTCAAGGATGACGCCAAGGAAGTGGCCGAAGGCTTCGAGTGCGGCATTACGCTGGAGAAATTCTCCGACATCAAGGAAGGCGACGTATTCGAATGCTTTAAGCTGGAAGAATACCGCGACTGATTTTTACCAAAAGGGCAGGGGAGCGCCGTCCCGCAGACGGGCGGCATCCGCTCTTCCTGCAGAAATTCGAGGATAAATAATCATGCCAAGCAAAAACCATGGCCGTATGGCACAGGATATGAAACGGGAACTGATCGCCATTATCGGCGAGATGAAAGACCCGCGTGTGACCGGCGGTCTGCTGACTGTTACACGGTTGGATGTGACCCCTGACCTGGACCAGGCAAAGGTCTATATCAGTGTGATGGGGCGCGAGGGCGGACCGGAACCGGTCGTCAAGGCGCTCAACAAAGCATCGGGCCATGTTCGTACCGAGGTCAGCCGCCGTATGCATATCCGCAAAGCTCCGCGCTTTGTGTTCGTGGCGGATGAAGGCGCAGCCTATGCCGCACATATCAACAAATTGTTGGGCGAACTTGCTGTGGATAACGGCGAACCGGCCGACAATGATGCTGACACCGACAGCGAATGATCCGGGGCAGGGCAAGTCTTGAACGGCAAGCCCTGAACTGACTGATCACCCCAGAAAAGAGGAACTGTATGACGCAATCCGTGGATCATGAGACCGTTGTCTCGCGCCTGCTGGGTGCGGACGAGATCCTGATTTTATGCCATAAAAACCCGGACGGTGATACCATCGGTTCGGGGGCGGCCCTGTGCCTGGCAATGCAGCGTTTGGGCAAGACTGCTGCCGTATTGTGCAGTGATCCCATTCCGGCTATGTATTCTTTCCTGCCGATCACGGTGTTTGACGGCAGTTTTACGCCGCGCTTTGTGGTGGCGGTGGATGTGGCGGGAATTCAGCTTTTTGGCGACCGCAACAATATGCCGGAATATGCCGAACATGTTGATCTGTGTATCGACCACCATGGTTCCAACAGTGGCTACGCGTACGAAACCCTTGTGGATGACACCGCAGCCGCCACGGCGGAACTGCTGACCGCGCTGATCCCTGAAATGGGCATTGAGATCACGCCGGATATTGCAGCCTGCCTGTATACCGGTATTGCTACCGATACAGGCTGCTTCCGCTTTACCAATACCACCGCGACTACCCACCGGGCTGCGGCCACTCTGATCGAAGCCGGCGCCGATGTGGAAAAACTGAACGAACACCTTTTTGAGTGCCGTTCTCATGCGCGGATGGCTGCCGAGCGTATGGCGTTGGAAAGCCTGGAATTCTACTATGAGGATCGCTGCGCATTGATCTGCCTGACCTGGGATCAGATCCAGGCGGCCGGCGTAGCCGGTGCGGAACTGGAAGATCTGACCAGCCTGCCGCGCTCCATTGAAGGTGTGGAAGTAGGCCTGACCCTGCGCCAGCAGAAGGACGGCAGTTACAAGATCAGCGTGCGTACCGGCCACAGCACCAACGCGTGCAATATTGCCCGTCGTTTGGGCGGCGGAGGCCACGCCCGTGCCGCCGGCTGCGAAATCAGCGGCAACCTGGATAATGCCAAGCATGCTATCCTGGATGAAGTCAAAAAGGAACTGGACCGCAGCGCCTCCCTGAACGCCGCGGATACCAGTCTGTAACCTATCAACAGAAAAGGAAACCCCATCATGCAAACGCCAAATGGCATTCTGCCTGTGGACAAACCCGCCGGCTGGACCAGCTTTGATGTGCTGGCCAAGCTGCGCGGCGCATTGGGCACGCGCAAGCTGGGGCACTCGGGCACACTGGACCCTATGGCGACCGGTGTGCTCGCCGTGTTTATCGGCAAGGCAACCTCTGCAGCCGATCGCCAGCTGGACCACGATAAAACTTACGAAGCAACCCTGCGCTTTGGTATGCGCACCGACACCGGTGATGTGACCGGGACCGTGCTGGAAACCGCGCCCGTAACGGTAGGGGAAGCGCAGCTGCAAGAAATTCTGCCCCGTTTTACCGGGGAACTGATGCAGCTGCCCCCCATGTACAGTGCGGTCAAGATCAACGGCCAACCGTTATACAAGGCGGCCCGAAAAGGCCAGACGGTGGAACGTACGCCCCGCCCCATCACGGTGTACGGCATCGACTATCTGGGCAATCCGGCACCCGGGGACTACACCCTGCGGGTGTCCTGCTCCAAGGGAACATACATCCGCGTTCTGGCCGAGGATATCGGCACAGCGCTTGGGGTGCCTGCCACACTGGCAGCCTTGCGGCGTACCCGCGCGGGTGTTTTTTCCATCGAACAGTGCCATACTTTGCCGGAAATTCTGGCGGCTGCCGAAAGCGGCGAGCTGGAACGCAATGGCTGGATTCTTCCGGTGGAAAGCGTCTTTGCGCCGTTGCCGGCCCTGACCGTCAATGACGGTGTACGCGCCCATCTGTTCAACGGCTGCCCCACCAGCCATTATGCGGCTGCGGATGGCCGCTACCGTGCCTATGATCAGGCGGGAACATTTCTGGGGTTGGCAGCCGTGGAAGGCGGCGTGCTTCGTGTGGAAAAACTGTTTTGTGAAAGGAACTGACCCTGGATGCAGATCTATCATACCATGACCCCGGTATCCGGTGAGAAAGGCTGTGCCGTAGCGCTGGGGTATTTCGACGGGGTGCATTGCGGGCATCGTATGGTGCTGGGCAGTGCGGTTCGTTATGCCGCAGAAAACGGACTGGCCCCGGCAGCGTTCACCTTTGAACTGCCCGGCAATCAGACTCTGAAGGGCGGGCGCATCCTTTCGGCGGCACAAAAGCATCTCCGGATGGAAAGCCTGGGCATTGAACAATATCTGGAACCGCCTTTCGAGGCATTCCGGGATCTTTCTCCGGAGGATTTTGTCCAGAAAGTGCTGGTGGAGTGCTTCCGCGCCAAAGCGGTGTTCTGCGGCAAGAACTTCACGTTTGGCGCCCGCGCTGCCGGTGATGTGGAGATGCTGCACACACTGTGTGAACCGTTGGGCATTTCGGTGCATATCGTACCCATGGCCCAGTATGGCGCTCAGGCGGTTTCTTCCACCCGCATCCGTGCGGCGTTGGAAGAGGGAAGACTGGACGATGCCAACGCCATGTTGGGAGCCCCCTATGCCATTGACTGGCAGGTGACCCATGGAAAAGGCGTGGGTACCAGCCGGTTGGGAACCCCCACGGTAAACCAGAACTATCCCCCGGATGCCCTGCAGCCCTGCACCGGTGTATATCTTACCCGCATCTGGCTGCAGGACCGCTGGTGGCCCGCTGCCACCGGCATCGGCCGCCGCCCCACGGTGGATGAGAGTGCAGATGCAGCCGTTACCTGCGAAACCTATGTACCGGATTTCTCTGGCGACTTGTACGGGCAGGCCCCGGTGCTGGAATTTCACCGCTATCTTTGCCCGATCCGCAAATTCCGTACGCTGCAGGAACTGTCGGAACTGATTCGCCGCGCGGCGGAGGAGAGCAAGGCTTATTTTGCGGCGCAGACTGTAAAATAATTGCAAAAAACAATCCCGGGTGCTCTTGTATTCGCAAAGGGATTGTGGTATACTATTGTCTGTTACCGTGGCCCGGTAAGGGGCGTATGCCTCAGACCTGCAGTTACCCCATACTGCGCCATCGGCAAATATTACTTGAAAGAGGTATGTATCATGAGCCAGAAATCTGCTATCGAAAAGCAGCCCATCATCGCTAAGGCCGCCCTGCACGAGGGTGACACCGGTTCTCCGGAGGTTCAGGTCGCGCTGCTCACCGCACGCATCAACCACCTGACCGAGCATCTCAAGACCAACAAGCATGACAACCACAGCCGCCGCGGCCTGTTCAAGATGGTCGGCCGCCGCCGCAATCTGCTGGCCTATCTGCAAAAGAAGGACATCAACCGTTATCGTGCCCTGATCGCTGAGCTGGGTCTGCGCAAGTAATTTTTGCAAAAACGGGCAGGGTGCACGCAAGCACCTTGCCCGCTTTTCTTTTTATTCCACTGCCAAGGCTTTCGGCTGTGTATGTGTGCCGTTTTGTGCAGTAAATCGAGCACCCAGGGAATCGTCCTGGATGTTGGCTTTATTGCTCAAACCGGGAGCATACGCGGCCACGGTATATAAAATTCCAACAGAAGGAGAATCTCTATGGCTTACGAATTTGCTTCCCGGCTGGAAACATTCCCCCAGTACCGCAAGTTTGAGACGACCTTTGCGGGCCGTCCCTTTGTGGTAGAGACCGGCAAAATGTGCGGTCTGTCCAACGGCAGCGCCATGGTGCGTTACGGCGACACCTGCGTGCTCTGCAATGTCACTATGAGCGAAAAACCGCGTGAGGGCGTTGACTTCTTCCCCCTGAGCGTGGAGTTTGAGGAGAAGCTCTACGCTGCCGGCCGTATTCCCGGCAGCTTCATGCGCCGTGAGGGCCGCCCCGGCGAGCATGCCATCCTGTCCTCCCGCGTGGTGGACCGTCCCATCCGTCCGCTCTTCCCCAAGGATATGCGTAACGATGTTTGCGTTACCATGACCGTCATGAGCCTGGACCCCGATAATTCTGCCGAGATCACCGGTATGAACGGTGCGTCCCTGGCCATTGCCATGTCGGATATTCCCTGGAACGGCCCCATTGCCGGTGTGTTCGTCGGCCTGGTGGATGGTGAGATCGTGCTCAACCCCACCAAGGAACAGCGTGAGCGCAGTGACCTCTCCCTGACGCTGGCCGCCAGCGAAGAAAAGATCGTCATGATCGAAGCCGGCGCCAATGAGGTGGACGAGGATACCATGATGGCCGCCATCAAGGCCGGCCATGCCGAGATCAAGAAGATGCTGGCTTTCATCAACAGCATTGTGGCCGAGATCGGCAAACCCAAAAAGACATTTACCCCGGTGGAACTGGACCACGCACTGCTGGCCGATGTGTATGCCAAGCACCTGGACGAGGTCAAGGCTGCCATGGATACCGACGACAAGAACGTGCGTGATGCCGCTTTGCTGCCCATCATGGATGCCATTGCCGCTGAACATCCCGAACTGACGGCCGCAGACATTGACCTCATCAGCTACAAGCTGCAGAAGAAGGTCGTCCGTACCTGGCTGCTGGAAGACGGCAAGCGCGTAGACGGCCGCGGCATCAACGAGATTCGTCCCCTGGCCGCCGAAGTTGGCCTGCTGCCCCGTGTACACGGCTCCGGCATGTTCACCCGTGGTCAGACTCAGGTGCTCACCATCTGCACCCTGGGCTCTACCAAGGATGCACAGCTGATGGACGATCTGTCCGATACGCAGTACAAGCGCTACATCCATCACTACAACTTCCCGCCGTACTCTGTGGGCGAGGCCCGCGCTCCGCGCAGCCCCGGCCGCCGCGAGATCGGCCATGGTAACCTGGCAGAGCGTGCTTTGATCCCCGTTCTGCCCGATCAGGCGGAGTTCCCGTATACCATCCGCTGCGTGTCGGAAGTGCTGTCCTCCAACGGCTCTACTTCTCAGGCATCCATCTGCGGTTCCACGCTGGCACTGATGGACGCCGGTGTGCCCATCAAGGCACCGGTTGCCGGTATTTCCTGCGGCCTGATCACCGATGGCGATCCGCTGCATGGCGGCCGCTGGATGACCATGCTGGACATCCAAGGTGTTGAGGACTTCCACGGCGATATGGACTTCAAGGTGGGCGGTACCCGCCGCGGCATCACCGCGATCCAGATGGACATTAAGGTCGATGGCCTGACCTACGAGATCGTGGAAGATGCGCTGGAAAAATGCCGCAAGGGTCGTCTGTATATCCTGGATCAGATCATCAAGCCGGTCATTGCAGAGCCTCGCGCTGAGCTGTCCAAGTACGCTCCCAAGATGTTCAGCATGATGATCCCCGTGGACAAGATCAAGGACGTGATCGGTAAGGGCGGCAAGGTCATTCAGGAAATGTGCGCCAACTTCAACTGCAAGATCGACATTGAGGAAGACGGCCACGTCTTTATCTCTGCGGTGGATCAGGACGATGCCAAGCGCGCCATCTCCACCATCAAGACCATTGTGGAAGACCCCGAAATCGGTGCCATCTACAAAGGCCGCGTGACCCGCCTGATGAACTTCGGTGCGTTTGTTGAAATCGCACCGGGCAAGGAAGGTCTGGTTCACATCTCCAAGCTGGATGATCACCGCGTGGAGCGTGTGGAAGATGTTGTGGCTGTGGGCGATCCCATCTTTGTTATGGTCACCGATATTGACCAGCAGGGCCGCATCAACCTGTCCCGCAAGGATGCACTGGCTGCCATTGCCAAAAAGCGCGCTGAGCAGCAGTAAAAAATAAAACCAAGAAGGACGGCTCCCGTCAGGGAGCCGTCCTTCTTTTGTTTGTATGCTGTGAAAAAGAGCAAGGAGAGATTACTGGTTCTCCAACACTTCCTTGGTATCGCGGGCAATCATCAGCTCTTCGTTGGTTTCCACCACCAACGTACGGACGCGTGCGCCCCAGGCGGTGATTTCCACCACGTCTTTGTGCTGGTTGCGCACATTGTGGTTCTTGTCGGTGTCGATGCGGACGCCCAGCCAGTCCATGTGGTGGCAGATCTTGGCGCGGGATTCGTCATCGTGTTCGCCAATGCCGCCGGTAAAGACGATGGCATCCACGCCGCCCATAGCGGCAATGTAGCTGCCGATGATCTTTTTGATCTGGTAGTTCAGCATATCCAGAGCCAGCTTGGCGCGCTCGTTGCCTTCCTTGGAGGCGGATTCCACGTCGCGGATATCGCTGGAAACACCGGAAACGCCCAGCAGACCGGATTTCTTGTTCAGGATCTCATCCAGCTGATGGCCGGTGATTTCGAGGGTGTACTTCAGGTAGTTGACCACAGAGGGGTCCAGGTCACCGCAGCGGGTGCCCATCATCAGGCCGGCCAGGGGCGTCATACCCATGGAAGTATCCACCACGCGGCCCTGGTCTACGGCTGCAATGGAAGAACCGTTGCCCAGGTGGCAGGTGATCAGCTTCAGACGTTCAATGGGCTCTTCCAGGTACTCGGCAGCACGATGGCTGACATACTTATGGCTGGTGCCGTGGAAGCCGTACCGACGCACGCCGTACTTCTCGTAGTACTCATAGGGGATGGCGTACATATAGGCTTTCGAAGGCATGGTGGAATGGAAAGCCGTGTCGAATACCGCGATGTTGGGCTTGTCTTCGCCAAAGACTTTGTAGGAGGCCTCAATGCCCAGGATGGCAGCGGGGTTGTGCAGGGGTGCCAGGGGAGAAAGGTCGTGGATTGCCTTTACAACGTCGGGAGTGATCAGGCAGCTCTGTTTGAACTTTTCGCCGCCGTGTACAACGCGGTGACCAATGGCGTCGATCTCGCTGACCTGGTCAATCACCTTGCCCTCGCCGGTGGTCATCTTCTTGACGACTTCGCCGAACGCTTCGGTATGGGTGGGGAAGATCGCGGGCGTGGTAGCCTTATGGCCGTTGGCCTCGTGGGTGATCATGCTGCTCTCCATGCCAATGCGTTCACACAGGCCCTTGCAAAGAACCTTCTCACCGTCCATATCGATGAGCTGGTACTTCAGGCTCGAAGAACCGCAGTTGATAACCAGAATTTTCATGGGGTATCCTCCTTTAGTGGTGTACGGGCGAAAAACCGCCCTTTTCGTATGCCTAAATTTATTATATAATGGGGTTGGACAATTTTCAAGGACAATAAACGCAAGATAGCACAATTTTTGCATAGTGGGAGCAGCCGATGGAATTTGCAGGCATTATTACGGAATACGATCCTTTTCATAACGGGCATGCAGCGCAGCTGGCAGCGGTGCGGCAGGCCGGAGCCAAATGTATTGCGGTGTGTATGAGCAGCGGCGCTGTGCAGCGGGGCGGTGTGCCGATTCTGCCGGATCAGGTGCGTGCCCGCGCAGCACTGGAAGCCGGTGCGGACCTTGTGGTGGCGCTGCCGGCCCCCTATGCCTGTGCCACAGCGGAACAGTTCGCCGCTGCAGGTGTGTTTTTGCTGGCGGCCTTGGGATGTGATACTCTGGCGTTTGGAGCCGAAACCCCCGATGCTGCTGCCCTGATGCAGGCAGCGTCGCTGTTATGCGGCACGGAAATCCAGACGCTGATACGGCAAAATCTTTCTACCGGGCAGACCTACGCGGCAGCCAGAGCTCAGGCGGCAGACGCCTTATCTCCCGGAACAGGGGCACTGCTGCGTACGCCCAACAATATTTTGGCCATTGAATACTGCAAAGCCATCCTTACCCAAGAAGCTGCCGTTACACCGCTGCCGCTGCCGCGCTGGGGGGCAGCGCATGGCGGTGTGCCCGGGGCGCACGAAGGTGTGCCAATGGCCAGCGCCAGCTATCTGCGGGAGCACACCCCAGAAGAATGGGCGCCCTTTGTACCGGCTGCCGCTATGGAATTGTATCGCCAGGCGGTTGCCGACGGGCAGCTGCTGGACCCGCAGCGGATGGAAACAGCCCTCCTGGCCTTACTGCGCACCATGCCTGCGGAAAAATTGGTGGCAATACGCGGCATCAGCGAAGGACTGGAAAATCGGCTGGCGGCAGCGATTCATGATGCCTGTGGACTGGAGGACCTTTATGGCAGGCTGAAAACCAAGAGGTATCCCCATGCACGGCTGCGCCGTCTGGTACTGGATGCGGCATTGGATATTCCCGAACAACTGCCGCTGCCGCCTTTTTTGCTGGTTCTGGGGGGCAGACGGGCGGCACTTTCCCGGTTGAAACAGGCACGACTCCCGGTAGGAACCTCCCTGGCGGACCTGGTGCGCACCGGGGCGGCGGCACAGCAAATCGGTACGATTTACAGCCGCGCGGTAGATTTGGCCTCCCTTTGCAGATGTAAAATTCAGCCCATGGGACTTGCTTTCACGGCAAAGCCGGTGTTACTATAAATATGGAGAAAACATGCACAACCGGAAAGTTTGTTGCATTTTTAACGCGCAAAATCGGTGCGCTGTCCCTGCCCATCGCCCGCTGATTCAAAAGTGTGTCAAAAGCTTCCCGCCGTGCTGTACATCACGGTCAATGGCACCAAAACGGTACGAACAATCGTTTCTGCATTCCCGCTGTGCGAAAGGAGGCCTCTCCTATGAAAAAACTGTACGTTCCCTTTGTGACTCTTTTGCTGCTGACGGCATGCGGTGCGCCGGCTGAAGAAACAGGGAAGGAGGCGGCTCCGGTGCCTTCCGCTACAACGGAAACGGCATCGGCTGTCGCCACGCCTGCGCCTACCGCGGAACCGACCTTGGAGCTGCATTGGATCGACAGTCAAAACAGCAAGGGGCTTTACCGGAGAGAACCCCTCTATGGAGAGGGCGGTTATGGGTATGGGAATGGCGGCATTGCGGCGCATTACTTTGACTTTACCAACGCCACAGAACAGATCGTTGGTGAACCGCTGGATTTGGAAAACGCCAATCTGCAATTGTATGCCGACGAGGAATTTCTTTACTGGTCCTGGTCCGGTATGGTGAACGACACCCCCATTCTGCTGCGCAGCAACCTGGACGGCAGTAACCGGGAATCTTTGTATGATTTCCCGGAGGGAACCGCGTTTTCCTCCGGCAGTGTCGGCGGCATGGCCGGGGACGGGACAGCGTTGTATTTTGTGTACTGTCACATTTCCGATACGCCAACAGTCCCCGATGACTATGAGCTCGTCCGTTTGAATACGGAAACCGGTACGCTGGAGAGCCTGGTGAAGTGGGAACCTTTCGGAGGCAGTCTTCTGGGCGTGTGGAATGGACGACTGCTTATCACCCGCAAAACTCTGGCGGAAGAGTGCCCGGTAGAGCCGGTCTATGACCACTACCACGTGGATAATACAGAGGAGCTGGAACCTTGGATAACTACCAGCCTCTGTGCCTTGAATCCGCTTACAGGTACGGAGGAAGTGCTGTACAGCTGTCCCGGATGGTTCCTGGACAGAACCCTGGCGGATGGTGCGCTGTGGTGGGAGGATGATGATCATCGTATTCTTTGCCGTCCGTTGGGGACGACTGAAGATACGGTGGTGACCCAGTTACCCCACGAGATGCAGATTATGGGCATCTATTCGGAGGATATCTGGCTGTATAGCCAGAAGGATGGCAAAGAGTGGCCTTATCTTTACAACCGTCAGGACGGCACTCTGACCCGCGGCAATCAGCGCCGCTGGATTGGCGGAGAGGACCGCGCTATATGGGTAATGTGTGAAGCCGGGCCGGGGCGATATCTGGTGTGGGATGATGCCTCCACCGGTATGCAGCAACTGGCCGGGGCAGACGGTACCCAATACCTGATTGACGGATATGCCCGGTATGCCATTGCCGACAGGGACTCTCTGCTGGATACCGGCAAGCCCATGACGCCGGTTACCAGGCCGGGTGTGTATTGAAAAAACAAGCAACAAAGGAAGCGTTTCTATGATTTATACTGTTACCTTCAATCCGGCCATTGACTATGTGGTGCGCCTTGACACACCGCTGCAAGCAGGCACGGTCAATCGTGCGGCAGGGGAAGATTGCGTACTGGGCGGCAAAGGAATCAACGTGTCGGGAATACTGGCACAGCTGGACTGCCCCAGCGTGGCCTTGGGCTTTGTGGCGGGGGAAACCGGCGCCTGGCTGGAACGTGGTCTGGCCGCCCAGGGATTGCAGACCGATTTCATTCATCTTGCTTCCGGGATGACCCGCATCAATGTAAAGATCAAAGCCGGGCAGGAAACCGAACTGAATGGTGCGGGCCCTGCCATTCCGCCGCAGGCTATGGAGGCGTTGCAGCAAAAGCTGGATGCACTGCGGCCAGGGGATATTCTGGTACTGGCAGGCAGCATTCCGTCCAGCCTGCCCGTAGATACCTATGAGCGGGTTCTGGAACGGCTGCAAGGTCACAGTGTGCGCGCTGTGGTGGATGCATCGGGGCGGCTGCTGGCTAATGTGCTGCCCTACGAGCCGTTTCTTATCAAGCCGAACCATCACGAACTGGCGGAGATTGTTGGCCGTGCTTTGCATGGCGATGAAGAGATTACCGCAGCGGCGCGGGAACTGCAAGAGCAGGGCGCTCGGAACGTACTGGTCAGCATGGCCGGGGACGGCGCGCTGCTGTTGGATGAAACCGGTGCGGTACATCGCATCGGAACACCCAAAGGTACCGTCATCAACAGCGTGGGCGCGGGGGACAGTATGCTGGCGGGCTTTTTGGCCGGGTATCTGCAAAGCGGCTCCTATCAAGACGCTTTGCGGTTGGGTACGGCCTGCGGCAGCGCTACGGCGTTCAGTCTTGGCCTGGCATCCCGTAAAGAAATCGATCTTCTCCTGGAACAGTTGTAAGGCAAAACCCGGCGGGACTTGTCCCGGCCGGGTTTCTGTGTTATCATGAAACAAATCCATCAGGGGGAGGAAACGCAATGCACAAATCATACCCTGCGCCGGGGACAGAGATTATGCTGGAAGGCGCTGTGAACTTTCGGGAACTGGGTGGTTATCGCGCCGCGGACGGCCGTCATGTGAAACATGGCCTTTTGTACCGGGGCGGCAATCTGGACGCGCTGCAAAGCGCGGCAGACCAGGCCGTTTTGCAAAGCTGGCATCTGCAAAGCATTCTGGATTTTCGCAGCGAAGGCGAACGTGCCAAGCATCCGGACCCGGCAGTGGAAGGCGCGGAATACCGGCGCATTTGTGCCATGCGGATGACAGACGGTACCGAAATGGATTTTTCTTCCTCCGGCATTGAGCGCCTGGCGGCAGAAAAGGCGGCTTTTGAAAAAGCGGCAGGGCACCCTGTGCATGACTACGATTGGTTCAGCGCTCTGTACAAACAGATGCCCTTTGATAACCCGGCCTACCATGCCATGTTTGCAATGCTGGAACAGCATCAGGTACCGCTGCTGTTCCATTGTACCTGCGGCAAGGACCGTACCGGCATTGCGGCTATGCTGATTTTGCTGGCGCTGGGCGTCAGCCGGCAGGATGCGCTGCGGGATTATATGCTTACCAACACCTATCGCAGGGAAATCATTGAAGCCTCTCTGCGGGGAAAATCTCCGGAGGAACGGAGGCTGCTCCTTTCGGTAGAAGGCGTGGATGAAGCCATGGGCGCCGGTGCCATAGATGAGATTCTGGTACGCTTCCCCAGCTATGAGGCCTATTTTGCACAGGAATATGGCCTGGACGCGTCCCGTCTTGCTGCTTTACGGGATTATTACCTGGAATAAACGCAAAGAAAGCGCCCTGCCAAACAGCAGGGCGCTTTTGTTAAACAGGATAAAGCAGGGGACGATCAGCCCAGGCTGATGCCCATGGCGCGAGCTACGTTGAGCATATCGCAGTCACCGGGAACGCCACGGGTCTTACCGGCAATATCAGCCAGCGGGTTGGCGGTCACATGGCTGTTGACCATGGCAACCGTTACACCGTAGTGCTCATCGGCTACCAGGCTGGCTGCGTAGGAGCCAAACTGCGTGGCCAGTACACGGTCGTAAGCGCTGGGGCTGCCGCCGCGCTGCATGTGTCCGGGCACGCAAATGCGGGTCTCGGCACCGGTCATCTCCTCAATCTGGTGGGCGATGCGTGCGGTGGCGGTAGAATAACCGGCCTGGGCACGCTGCGCAGTCCATTCCTTGCGCTTCATCTTGGCTTCTTCCACCGAGAAGGCGCCTTCGGCAACCGCCAGGATCGAGAAATTCTTGCCCGCTTTGGCGCGATTCTCCACAGCGGCGGCTACTTTCTTGATGTCATAAGGCATCTCGGGGATCAGGATGATATCGGCGCCGCCGGCAATACCGGAATACAGCGTCAGCCAGCCGGCCTTGTTGCCCATGATTTCAATGCACATCACGCGGCTGTGACTGCCGGCAGTGGTGTGGATGCGGTCAATGACTTCGGTGGCGATATCCACAGCCGTGTGGAAACCGAAGGTAACATCGGTGCCGTAAATGTCGTTGTCAATGGTCTTGGGCAGGCCGATGACGTTCAGACCTTCCTGGCTCAGCAGGTTGGCGGTTTTGTGGGTGCCGTTGCCGCCCAGGCAAAGCAGGCAATCCAGCTTGGCGGCGTGGTAGTTCTTCTTCATGGCGGCGACTTTATCGACCTTGTCATCCTCAACCACGCGCATCTTTTTGAAGGGGGTACGCTTGGTGCCCAGGATGGTGCCGCCGACAGTCAGGATGCCGGAAAACTCATCCCGGGACATTTCACGGTAATTGCCGTTGATCAGGCCGTCATAGCCGTTCAGGATGCCGACGATCTCCACTTTATCGCCCATGCGATTGTACAGTGCTTTTGCCACACCGCGGATCGTTGCGTTCAGGCCGGGGCAGTCGCCGCCGGACGTCAGGATACCAACACGAATTGCCATACGATAACCTCCCATATACCGCGCGGGGCGCGGGTTGTGCATGGTGAGCCATGCAGTCTATAATAAATTTACGACACCGGGCCCGGCTTGTCAACCCTGTGAAAACGGAAAATGACGCTGAAACGACACTTGAAAAAAGATGAAAAAAATACAAAAAAACTGTTGACAAATAGGGCAACACCGGCTATAATAGTTAAGCGTTGAGGGCAGACGCCCACAACAAAGTGCGATGGGGATTCGCATAATGGTAGTGCAGCGGACTCTGACTCCGCCCGTGGGAGTTCGATCCTCTCATCCCCAACCACACCGCAGCAGCTCTGCTGCTGCGGTTTTTTTATCGGGGTGTAGCGCAGTTGGTAGCGCGCTTGGTTCGGGACCAAGAGGCCGTGGGTTCGAATCCCGTCACTCCGACTTGGTAACGCGAAAACATCGTAAAGGTGTTTTCGCGTTTTTTGTTTGTGTACAGCAAAAGAATCGGCCGTGCTTTCCACGAGGGAAGCACGGCCGGTTTTGCATATTATCGTAACCGCTGATCGGTGCCAAAGAATTTGAACATCTTGCAGCCGCCCAGCATCCGGCTGGCCACTTTCTCGGTATAGCGGGCCACAAAAACGCTCTGGTCGGTAATGTTGGTGGTGTAGATGGTCGGGCGTTCGGTCAGCATTCGGGTGTTGATCAGCTCGTACAAAACGCTGATGGTCAGCGGCGTGATGTATTCAGTGCCCAGATCGTCCAGAATCAAAAGGTCGGCTTCCTGGCAGGCATTCAGCCATTCATCTCCGCTGTCAAAGTCGAAATGCTCGCGCCCCAGGCGGGCGGCCAGCGCCGCTGCGCTGGTGTACAGAACATCATGGCCGCCGCCCAACACCGCGTCGGCAATAGCCAGTGCCAGGTGGGTTTTACCAAGGCCGGTATGCCCCATAAAAAGCAGGTTGGTGCTTTTGCTGCTGAATTTCTGTGCATAGTTCTCGCAGTAGTGCAGCAGCTTTTCCATATATGCCCGGGCCGAAATACCCAGTTCCGGTTCCACGTCGGCAGAATAGCGGTTGACGTCGAAAGTGGAAAACTGGCACAGACCCAAAGGACTGGCAGCGTTGATTTCCTCCCGGCGCAGCCGGCGGGCAATCTCCGCTACGCAGGTGCAGGGGTTGCCGTTATGCATGCCGGTATCGTGGCACAGGGGACAGGCGTAGGCGGGCTGAAACGCCTTTTCGTCGTAACCAGCCTCTTTTGTGGCAGCAACCAACGCTTCGTCGGCTTTTACCAGTGCCGCGCGGGCAGCCTCCATATTGCCGCCCAACGCAGCGGTCTTGGCCAGAGCCAGTCCGGCGCGCATTTGGGCGTCGTCTGCTGCGGCAAGCGCAGGATGCGCGGCAAAAGCGGCTCGGCGCGCGTTTTCTGCCTGCATTACGGCATACTGGCGGCGGGAAGCAATCTCTCGCTGTGCGGCACGGAACAATTCATCTTTTGTGCGCATCGGTTAGCCCTCCTCGTCAAACATGGCGGCCCAGTTCCGGTTGAACAGATCTTTCTGGGCGCTGGCGGCGGCTGGCTGCGGCGCGGCAGGCCGTTCGGTAGCCAGAATATTGCTGCCGGCCAGCTGGCCCTGGCCGCGGGCCGCGGCCACCGTGGTAATTCCCTGGGAACGCCAGGCACGCAGGATTCCATCCACATACCGGATGGAATTTTTGCTTCCGGCGCGCAAAAGCGCTTCGTCGATCATCTCACGCCCAATGCCCCATTCTTCATGCCAACGGGCAATGGTGCCGCGCTCCCAGCGGGTAAGCGCGGTAGGTTCAATGCCAAACTGTGCCGCGGCATCGGCACACCAGTCTTCCCGCTGCTTGACTTTGCGCAGATACCGCTCGGCATCTTCACCGGATTCTACGCCATCTTCCCGCCAGCGGGCCAGTTCCCGTGCCACGGCAGCAACGCTGCGGCGTCCTTGCCGGGCACTCTCGGCACAGCAGAGCAAAATCACATCGGGCTGCCAGCCATCGTTCAAGTACAGCGCTACCAGGCGCTGCATTTCGCTGCGGCTTAACGCCTTCCCAAACGCGGTCTGCGCTTCCTCACAAAGTACCGATACATACGGATCATTCAAGGTGGCAAGGTCAATTTTGGCAGCCTTTTCCTCGGCAGGAATTATAGGGGCGGTTGCTTTGGTGTTTTCCAGCAAGCCGGCACCCGCCCAGTATTGCAGGGCACGGCGGGCGGCCTCCACACTGGGCAAGCCCAATGTACGGGCGATGGTCCGTGGGTCGGTATCACCGGTCTGCAGCACATACAGGGCCGTGCGCACCGTGTCACCATCGGCTTGTGCCAGATGAGTGATCACAATCTGCGGAACAGCCAGCGTATCGCCGTTGTATGGCGCCAGTTTATAGGCCATGTGCCAAACCTCCCCACTTTACAAAGTAATCTCATTATAGCAGTTTGGCTGCAAAGTGTAAAGCTGAAGCCGCAAAACTGCCCAAAAACCTTGTCTTTATTTTGGGCAAAGCGTTCCTTGCAATCAGTAGGGAAAAACTTTACAATATTAGGTAGAAAGTTTAAGGGAGGGACTTCCATTGGCTATGAATCTTGTCAAACTGCCTACGGGCAAGACAAATTTGATGCTCCGTGTCAGCAAAGGACATTTTGCGACCAGTCACAGTCATATCAACTATTACATCGATGTGACACTGACGAAATCCCGTCTGTCGGAAGCACGCGCCGCTGCGGCAGAACTTGTTAAGGAGTACACCCTCAATACGATTGTGGACACCATCCTCTGCCTGGACGGTACCGAGGTAATCGGCGCCTGTATGGCCAGTGAACTGACCAAGGCAGGGTATACCAATATGAATGCCCACCAGACGATCTATGTGGTCACGCCGGAACATACCGTCGGCAGCCAGCTGCTGTTCCGTGAGAATACCGCCCCCATGATCGCAGGCAAACACGTACTGGTAGTGGCGGCATCCGTCACCACCGGTTATACGGTGGAAAGTGCCGTGGAAGCCATCAACTACTACGGCGGTATTCCGGTAGGCGTTGCGGCTATTTTTGCCACGCGCAAAGAGTGCGCCGGGTTCGAAGTCAGCAGCATCTTTGACCCCAACGACCTGCCCGATTATGAGAGCTACGACTCTCACAACTGCCCGTGGTGCAAAGCGGGGCAAAAAATTGATGCGCTGGTCAACAGCTTCGGCTATTCCAGCCTGTAAGCAGTATTTGGCAAGACACAAACGCCCCCTGGAAACAGGGGGCGTTTTTCTTTGGGTGCATACAGGGTGTGCGATATGCCGTCATTTTTGTGAAAAAAGCCTATGACATTTTTTCCCAAAAAGGACTATACTATAAAAGAAAAGAAACGATACCACGATGCAAAACACAAAAAAGGAGGATGCGGCATGTTTCAGGTCGGAGAAGCGGTAAGTTATGGAACAAACGGGGTGTGCACCATTGAAGAAAAGAAGCGTATAAAACTGGCGGGGCAGCCTTGTGATTGTTATATTCTGAAACCGGTATATGACAGTTCCTTGAAAATTTGCGTACCCTGCAACAGCAAGGTATTGCTGGCGCGTATGCGGGCGCTGCCCAGCAAAGAGGAATTATTGGAACTGCTGCGGGAACCGGCTCCCAGCCATGAAGATGATCCGGAAACGCGCAAAGAATATTACCGACAGACGTTGCAAAGCGGGGATCGCCATGCATTGCTGCGAATGATCCGGGATATTTATACCGAACGCCAGCACCGGCATGCAAGGGGAAAACAGCTTTCCGGTTATGAGGACAGCGCTTTGCGAGAAGCGCAAAACATCCTGCACAGTGAATTTGCCTATACCATGGGAATTGATTTACAGGAGGTACCGGCTTTTATTGCGGATCACCTGGAAGGTACAGCCAACGGGTAAAGGCAAGCAAATTCCATACAATGCTGTTGGAGAAAACAAATCCGGGCGGCTTTGCAAGAAGCAAAGCCGCCCGGATTTGTTATTTCATTTTGCCGATATAAACCAGATAGGAGTATACATAAATCCAGACAGTGCCGCCCAGAGTGGAACCCAGCAGCAGTACCATCATACCGGTTTCACCCAACAGCTTGGCAAACAACATGGATACCAGCATGGCAACACCAATCACTACAAACACGATGCCGCCCATACGCTGGGTGCGGTTCCAGTTGTGTTCGTCGTTCAGGGCCCAGGGTGTTTTGCAGCCGAAGGTGTAGTTTTGCTTGATACGTGGCATGTAGTTCCCCAGCGCAATAAAGAGCACACCACAGCCACCGCAGACAAGAACGCCGATCATATTGCCGCTGCCTGGCAGAACGTTGTATACGGTCAATTCGGTGAGCCAGGTAATGGCACACATAAACACAACAATGCCAATGACAAAACCCCGATAGATTTTGTCGAACTTTTCATAGTTTTGGGCGCGCGGGTCAATTTTGGGAATCACTGCCAGAAGCAGCAGAATCGCCAACGGCACAATGCAAATGAACAGGGTAGAGGACTTGGCCCCCCAGCCATCTGCCTGGCCGTCAAAGCCCCAGTGCACGGGTACCGTATCCGGCAGACCGGGATAAAAGAACAAATGAGCAATAAAGTTGGCGACGCACAGTAAAAACAAGCCGCCATATAACTTTTTATTTTTCATCGTCGGGAGCTCCCTTCACCAAATCTACATCGTAAAACCATTTGACCAGTTCCTGAAAAACCGTCAGATTCACGCTGTACACGATATTTTGCCCGTTGCGCTGATCGGAGATAAGACCGGCAGATTTCAAAATCGTAAGATGATGACTTACCGATGGCTTTGTCATGGAAAACTGGGCCGCAATTTCACCGGCTGTCATGTCGCCTTGTGCCAGTAATTCCAAAATACGCCGCCGCGTAGGATCAGCCAACGCCTTGAACGCATCTCCCATAGCAAGGACTCCTTTCTTTTAAATAGATAATTAGACAATATTCTAAATATCTGTGCCATCACTATAGCACCGTAGGTTAAACCTGTCAAGGCGGGAAATAAAAATCATAACAAAAAATCCGGTACGCTGTGCGTACCGGATCGTTGTCATTGAAATCAGGCGTATTTTACGTTGTCCATGAGGTTCTGCATGGCCAGGCTGTCAAGCAGCTGCCACTTGATGTAGTTTTCGCCATACAGGGTGGTGATGCTGCTGTAATCCTTCAGGCCGAACTGAGTGGTGAACTGTGCGTTCAGCGTGTCAGTATCGCATTTCAGGCCCTGCTTTTCAGCTACGGCCTGCAGCAGAAGAACCTGCTCCACCATGGCGTTGACGCTGCTTTCGGCAGCGGTGATGTACTCCTCGATGGAAGCGTAGCTGGTACCAAACATGCCGGAAGAAACGATGGTGGTCATGTTGGTGCCGTAGTTCTGGGCGTAGCTGTAAACTCTGTACAGCAGAACGTTGCGGAAGTATTCCTTAGCGGACTCGGGCAGTTCCTCGGCAAAGGTAGCCTTATCATATACGGCAGAGTAAACGTCGTTGTACTGGTTGTTGAAGGTGATCTGCTTTTTGATAAAAACGTTCAGGCTGGCAGCGTCTTCCAGGCCGGTGGTCTCGGCCAGGTTGGTCTGGACCCATTCATCGGTCGGTTCGGGGAAGATGTAGTTCAGCGTGGTGTTGAAGACAGCTTCCTTGCCGGCCAGATCCGCACTGCCATAATTTTCGGGGAAGGTGACAGTCACGTCAAAGGTTTCGCCGGGCATGTGGCCAACGATCTGATCCTCGAAGTCGTCGATGTAGGTCTGGCTGCCCAATACAAGGTTTGCGCCCTGTCCCTGGGTGCTTCCGCCGTCAAATTCCACACCGTCTACGGAACCAACGTAGTCGATGTTGACGATATCCCCGCTGGCAGCGGCGCGGTCGGTGACCTGCTCATCGGTGAGCACAGAAGCGTAATTGTCGCAGATATACTGTGCCACGTCGATGTCGGACACTTCGCCCAGGGCGGCATCGATGGTGATGTCGGCGTAATCATCGGCGAGGGTAACGTAGTCGGAAGCGGTGACACCCTTCAGGTAGCCGTTTTCATCAAAGCCGTCCGAATAGCTGAAGCTGGCCAGATAATCATACGCGGACTCGTCCACGGCAGTTTCGGCGGTAGAAGCGGTTTCTTCGGTAGCAGCAGCGCTCTCGGCAGTGGATTCACTTTCGGCCGTGCTGCTGCAACCGGCCAGCGCAGCAGTCATGCTTACGGCCAAGACACCGGCTGCGCAACGATACAGATTTTTCTTTTTCATGGGGTTCTCCTGTGTATATAAAATTGCATACGCAAGTCTTATTATACACATTTTTTCAAAAAAGTACAGTAAAAAAATAAAAACATGTGTCCCGGCAAGGGTTGACTTGAAGTGCGCTTTAAGATGTATAATGAAACTGCAACAATCGGGCAGGAGAACCTGCACCCGAACAAACGGAGGAACCGGATTATGGATATTTTCAATAATGCCAAAAAACTGGGCTTTGGTCTGATGCGCCTTCCGCTGACGGACCCTAACGAAGCGGGCAGCATTGATGTGGAGCAAACCAAGCAGATGGTGGATTCCTTTTTAGAACAGGGATTTACCTATTTTGATACGGCCTGGATGTACTGCGCTTTCCAGAGCGAAAACGCGGTCAAAACTTGCCTGACCAGCCGCCATCCCCGTGACACCTTCACCCTGGCGGACAAACTGCATGCCGGTTTCATTCACAGCCTGGAGGACCGGGACCAGGTGTTTAATACGCAGCTGGAAAAGACCGGTGCCGGTTATTTTGACTATTACCTTCTCCATGATATCGGCACCGAGCATTATGAGATCTATAAAAAACTGGACTGTTTTACCTGGCTGCAGGAGAAAAAGAAGCAGGGATTGGTAAAGCACATCGGTTTTTCCTTCCATGACCATGCAGACCTGCTGGACAAGGTGTTGACCGAACACCCGGAAGTGGAGTTTGTGCAGCTGCAGATCAACTATCTGGATTGGGACAGCGAGGGCGTGCAGTCCCGCAAGTGCTACGAGGTAGCCGAAAAACACGGCAAGCCGGTGATCGTTATGGAACCGGTGAAGGGCGGCACCCTGGCCAACGTGCCCGCAGGGGTAGAAAAGCTGTTCAAGGAATACGACCCCGAAGCCTCCATTCCTTCCTGGGCCATCCGCTTTGCGGCCAGCAAACCCAATGTAAAAATGGTGCTTTCCGGCATGAGCAACATGGCCCAGCTGCTGGATAATACCGGTTACATGCAGAATTTCCAGCCCCTGAATACGGAGGAGGAAGCCCGCATCCGGCAGGCAGTGTCCATCATCAATTCCAGCATTGCGGTGCCCTGCACCGGCTGCTCCTACTGCACCGACGGTTGTCCCATGCACATTGCCATTCCCAAGTATTTCTCGCTGTATAACGCCGATTTGCAGGAGGTGGAAGGCAAGGGCTGGACGCCCCAGGGGGAATATTATGACAACCTGACCAAGACCTTCGGCAAGGCCAGCGACTGCATCGGCTGCGGCCAGTGCGAAGGTGTCTGTCCCCAGCACCTGCCCATCATCGAAAACCTCAAACAGGTCGCCAAGCATTTTGAAAGCTGAACAACCATAAAAAGCCGCCCCGGCAACATGCCGGGGCGGCTTTGCGTTTATGTAGTATATTCGCCTACTTCGGTGTAGTTGGGTACACCGTTGAGGAAATCTTCGGTGGAGATCAGGCCGAGATATTCATGCTCAACATCTACAGTATAGGGCGTGCCGTCGGTGCCGATGATGGTGCGGGTATAGGGCTCATACCGGCAATCCACCAGCAGGGTGTCACCCAGGTTCAGATAAATATTGGGCTGATGGGAGGAGCCGTTCCAGCAGTTGTCAGGAAGATAGGCCCGCTGGCGAACTTCCCCTGTGTCTGCGTTGATGATTACAGAAAGGTCATCAAATACCAGCCAATCGTTGAGCTTTGCTGCGACCCAATAATGGGCGAAATAGTCATTGCAGTCAGAGGTGGGAAGCTGGTTGGTGATTTCGCGCTTTTCACCGGTTGTGGGATCCACCGTATAAAGGACCCCTGCGGTACGGTCCACCACATAGTATTGCCCGTCCACAATACGGATGTCCAGTAAGTCGAGATTCCATTCACCGGAGGAGTAGGTCTGAAACACCTTCCATTCGCCGGTGTAGGGATCAAAAAGCCAGTGGGTGGTGGTGCCTGTGGGGGCGGCCAAGGCATCAGCGGTCAGGTCACCGGTGGGCTCCGGATAGGTTACATCGGACTGAGAGAAAACGAACAAATTATCCACGACGCCCAGAAATTGCACTCCCTGAGCTGGTGCGTTTTCCAA
>NZ_JACJKP010000220.1 GCF_016901605.1 Gemmiger formicilis | reverse complement strand
GTTACCGTTTGATCGACTTTACCCTGTCCAGCATGGTCAATGCCGGTATCGATAATGTGTCTGTCATCGTTCGTAAGAACTATCATTCCCTGATGGACCATCTGGGCGCCGGCCGTGAATGGGACCTGACCCGTAAGCGCGGCGGTCTGAACATTGTTCCGCCTTTCGCAGAGCGCAGTGTTAAAATGTACTCCGGCCGTGTGGATGCCATCGAGAGCATCCTTTCCTGGCTGGAAGCACAGAAAGAACGCTACGTCATTCTGTCTGACTCCTATATTGCCGTCAATTTTGACTTTGGCAAGCTGATCGACGCTCACGTAGCCAGCGGCGCCGATGTGACGATGGTTTACAACCGCGCAGCAATCCCCGAAGGAGCCCGTAGCGATAACTACACCGTTCGTATGGATGAGAATGGCCGCGTGACCGAGATTCTCTCCAACGATTACCGTCTGGGTGATCAGAACCTCTCGATGAATATGTATGTCATCGAGCGCGAGAGCCTGATCCATCTGATTCATGATGCGGCTGTGCGTGGTCTGGTCTACTTTGAGCGCGATATTCTGGCCCGCAACCTGAAACTGCTCAATGTGCAGGGCTATGAGTTCAAGGGTTATGCCGCACGCATCTCCGATATGAAGAGCTACTTCGACGAGAATATGCGTCTGCTGGAACCCGGCAGCATGGAAGCACTGTTTGGTGGTGCTCCCATCTATACCAAGATTCGTGATGACAACCCCACTCGTTACCTGGCAGGCAGCGCTGTCAAGAACAGCCTGCTGGCCGACGGTTGCGTGATCGAGGGTACGGTGGAGAACAGCGTGCTGTTCCGCGGCTGCCAGGTCAAGAAGGGCGCCGTTGTTAAGAACTGTGTGCTAATGCAGGATACGGTGGTGGAGCCGGACTGCGATGTTGAGTATGTGGTTACCGATAAGAACGTCCACATTACCGAAGGCAAGAAGCTGACCGGTACGGACACCTTCCCGGTATTTATCGCCAAGAACCACAGCGTATAAATAGCTCATGGAGGCTGTTCTCCTTCTCCCCGGAGACAGCTTAGATGAGGGGGACGGGGGAGACCGCTGGCCTGCCCCGTCCCCCTGCTTTTTTAGGAATCCACCAGCTTGGAGGTGCTTATGAAAATTTTGTATGCGGCCAGCGAGGCTACACCTTTCGCGAAGTCCGGCGGTTTGGCCGACGTTGCAGGTGCATTGCCCAAAGCGTTGGTCAAAGACGGCGTGGACTGCCGTGTGGTCATGCCGCTGTACGGTGATTTGAAATACAAGGATACCCTGACCTATGTGACCAATTTCAGCGTTCCGGTAGGCTGGCGCAGCCAGTACTGCGGCCTGTTCAAGGCAGAGCGGGACGGCGTTGTATTCTATTTCATTGATAATGAATACTACTTCAAGCGCAGTGGTCTGTATGGTTTCTATGATGACGGCGAGCGTTTCGCATTCTTCTCCCGTGCCATTCTGGAGATGCTGTTCTACACCGACTTTGAGCCGGATATCATCAACTGCAACGACTGGCAGACTGCATTGACGCCCGTTTATCTGAACCTGTATTACCGCCATCTGGATAAGTTCAACCGGATCAAGACGGTGTTTACCATCCACAACATTGCCTACCAGGGCAAGTATGGTCTGGACATTCTGGAAGACACCTGCGGCATTGGCGCGCGGGATGCCCACGTGGTGGAATATGATGGCTGTGCAAACTTCATGAAGGGCGCCATCGAAACGGCCGACAAGGTTACCACGGTCAGCCCGACCTACGCACAGGAAATTCTGGACCCGTGGTTCAGCCATGGTCTGGACGGTCTGCTGCGTCAGAAGCAGTATAAGACTTGCGGTATTCTCAACGGCATCGACGTGGATGTATTCAACCCGGCGACCGATCCCGATATCGCCAAGAACTATGACGTGGATACCTTCCAGGAAGGCAAGGCGGTTTGCAAGGCTGCGTTGCAGGACGAAATGGGTCTGCATAAGGATGGCAGCCCGGTTATGGCTATGGTTACCCGTTTGGTGGGCCATAAGGGTGTGGACCTTGTCCGCGCCATTGCCGAGGGTCTGCTGCAGCAGGGCATTGAATTGGTCATCCTCGGTTCCGGCGAAGCACAGTACGAGAATTTCTTCAATGAACTGTGCGCACGCAACCCCGGCCGTGTAGGCGTGTACATTGGTTTCAATGCCAAACTGGCACAGCAGATTTATGCGGGCGCCGACATCTTCCTGATGCCTTCCCGCTCCGAACCCTGCGGCTTGGCGCAGATGGTTTCCTGCCGTTACGGCACCATTCCTGTTGTGCGCGAAACCGGCGGTCTGCGCGACTCCATTCATGATTCCGGTGACGGCTACGGCAACGGCTTTACCTTTGCCAACTACAACGCTCATGAACTCTATGAGGCTTGCTGGCGTGCCAAGGAAGGCTATTGGCAGAAGGATGGCTGGCCGATTCTGGTCCGCCGCGCCATGGAGTGCGACTTCAGCTGGTCCAACTCCGCTAAGAGCTACGAAGGTCTGTACAATGAGGTCGTAAACCTCTGGTAATTGCCTTCAACAGCTGGATTTCACAAATGTTTCAAACCCGGCAGGGAAATCTGCCGGGTTTTTTCTTGCCTTTTTCACAGATTTGTTTTATCTTAAAAGAAAAGACTTGTGTGAGTAAGGAAAAGATTGACTGTGAAAAGAGCGGAAGAGGAAAAACGAAAAGCAGCGGTTTGCCTGATTCTGGCCGTTACACTTGTGCTGACCGGATGCGGCGCAACGGTGATGATTCCCTCCGATGTGGCCACGGCAGAAACTGCAACCGCGGAATCGGCAGAGGAAAGTATGGGATACATGCTTGCGGAGGAAACCTCCTACGATGAATTGGCAACGGTTTGGGCGCTTATGCAGCAGACCGCCGAAACGGCGGAAACGGCACTGTGGCTGCCGCCTGAAATCCAACTGGATGTAAAAAACATTGATCAGAACCCCGAACTGCCCAATGGATGCGAGATTACCTCCGCGGCAATCGTGCTGAATTACCTCGGATATTCTATTGATAAGGTTACTTTGTCGGAAAACTACCTGTCGTTGGGCATTCCTTATTGGGAAGCGGACCCTGACGTGGAATTTATGGGGAACCCGGCGGATGAGCTGGCTTTTTACTGCCTGCCGGGAGCAATTGTCCGGGCGGTCAATGCCTATCTGGCGGACATGGACAGCGACTATAGGGCGGTGGACATCAGCGGTTCCTCGGTGGAGGAACTGTATGAATGGGTAGCCAACGGCACGCCGGTGCTGGTATGGACAACACGGGCTTTTAGCGAACCTTTGTACAACAATACATTTCAACTGGAAGATGGAAGCTGGCCATATGCAAACTCTCATTGCCTGGTTTTGACCGGGTACGGAGAAGAAGTTTGCTATCTGGCGGACCCTATGCTGGAGGTTATGCAAATCGACAAAGATACCTTTGCCGAACGGTATGTACAGCGTGGTGAATGTGCAATGGTTATTACCCGGATATAAAGAACAAATAAGAAAAACGCCCGATCTCTCATAGAGAGTACGGGCGTTTTGTTTTACTTTTTGATATAACAGGGATTATACTTCTTCGTCGCGCAGGTGATCGGCAATCCACTTCATCAGCAGTTCCAGGGCTACCAGATTATGGCCGCCTTCCGGCACGATCAGGTCCGCTTTACGTTTGCTGGGTTCTACAAATTGCTCATGCATCGGCTTGACGGTGGTCAGATATTGGCTCACCACGCTGTCCAGCGTACGTCCACGCTCTTTAACATCGCGGACAATGCGGCGCAGAATACGCACATCGGCATCG
>NZ_JACJKP010000219.1 GCF_016901605.1 Gemmiger formicilis | reverse complement strand
ATCCCGCGCCGAAAGCCGTCCCTTTGTTCTGGTTTCGATGGCGGCAGGCCTTTCCATGCACCAGATCCGGCAGATGGCCGGCAGCGGATACCCCATCATCCGGATGATGCCCAACACCCCCGTGGCACTGGGCGACGGCATGATCCAGTATTGCCATGACGATGTGGAACCGGAACAGCTGAACGAATGGTTGAGCGCCATGGCCCCCGCCGGGCAGCTGGACGAAGTGCCAGAAAATCTGATCGACGCCGCCAGTGCAGTTTCGGGCTGCGGCCCCGCGTGGGTCTACCAGTTTATTGAAGCACTGGCGGACGGCGGTGTGGCTGCCGGGCTGCCCCGCGCCAAGGCGCAGGAATATGCCGCCCAGACTGTACTGGGCAGCGCCCGTATGGTGCTGGAAAGCGGCCAGCACCCCGGCGCCCTGAAGGACGCCGTCTGCAGCCCCGGGGGTTCCACCATTCAGGGAGTTCGTCTGTTGGAGCAGCGGGCTTTCCGCGGCGCTGTGACCGACGCGGTCCTGGCAGCTTACGAAAAAACGAAGGAATTGGGGAAGTAAAACTATGCGCATCGTTGTGAAGGTCGGCACCAGCACCCTCGCCCATCCGGGCGGGCGGCTGAATATCCGCCATACCGAGGACCTGGTCAAGGTATGGAGCGACATCAAAAACGCCGGCCACGAACTGATTGTTGTTTCCTCGGCCGCCACCGGTCTGGGCGTAGGCAAACTGCAGATTCAGAAGCCGAAGGACATCACCACCAAACAGGCCGCCGCTGCCGTGGGACAGTGCGAGCTGATGTATACCTACGACCGTCTGTTCAGCCAGTACAACCACACAGTGGCCCAGATGCTGCTTACCTGGGAGGACTTCGACCACGAAAACCGCCTGCGCAACCTGCGCAGCACGCTGGAACGTTTGCTGCAGCTGGGTGCCATTCCCATCGTGAACGAAAACGACTCCATCGCCATTGAAGAATATTCTCTGGGCGACAACGATACCCTGGCCGCACTGGTGGCACAGTGTATCCACGCCGACCTTGTGGTATTGCTTTCGGACATTGACGGCCTGTTTACGGCCGACCCCCACAGCGACCCCAACGCCCGGCCGATTCCCGTGGTGGAAGAGATCACCCCCGAAATCGAACGACTGGCCGGCGGTGCCGGTTCCTCGCTGGGGACCGGCGGCATGCTGACCAAGGTGATTGCCGCCAAACGGGCCACCAATGCCGGCGTTGATATGATCATCACCAACGGTGCCCACGCCGAGGTCCTGTATGACATTCTGGAAGGCAAACCGGTTGGCACCAAGTTCATCGGCAAGAAGGAGGAGTTTCAGTGACCACTCAGGAAATTTTGCAGGCCGCCCAGACGGCGCGCCTGCCGCTGGCCATGGCGGATACCCACACCAAAAACGAAGCGCTGGAAGCCATGGCTGTTGCCCTGATTGCTGCGCAGGAAGAGATCCTTGCCGCGAACAAACAGGACCTGGAAGCGGCACGCGGCCGCGTCAGCGATGTGATGCTGGACCGGCTGGCACTGACGCCCAGCCGCCTGACCGATATGGCCAAGGGCATGCGCGAAGTAGCGGCTCTGCCCGATCCGGTGGGTGCAGTGCTGCGCAAGATTGTACGTCCCAACGGGCTGGTCATTGAAAAGACCGCCGTTCCCATGGGTGTAATTGCCATCATTTACGAGAGCCGCCCCAACGTAACCAGCGATGCCGCTGCCCTGGCCCTGAAGGCAGGCAGTGCCTGTGTGCTGCGCTGCGGACGGGATGCCTGGGCCAGCTGCCACGCCATTGTGCAGGCCCTGCGCGCCGGACTGCGGAAAGTGCATCTGCCGGAACATGCCATCAGCCTGATTGAGGACACCAGCCACGCCAGCGCCAATGAACTGATGACTGCCGATGGCCTGGTGGACCTGCTGATCCCCCGCGGCGGTGCCGGACTGATCCGTGCCTGTGTGGAGAATGCCACCGTGCCCTGCATCCAGACCGGTACGGGCATCTGCCATGTGTATGTGGATGCGGACGCCGATCTGGATATGGCACTGCGCATTGTGGAGAACGCCAAAACCAGCCGTCCCAGCGTGTGCAATGCCGAGGAAGCCCTGCTGGTTCACCGGGATGTAGCCGCCACCTTCCTGCCGATGCTGAAAAAGTGCCTGGTCGACGACCGCACGGCTGCCGGACTCACTCCGGTGGAACTGCATCTGGACTCCGCTGCTGCCTCCATCATTGACGGTGTTCCCGCCGGTCCCGCCGACTTTGACACCGAATATCTGGATTATAAACTCAGCGTGGCTGTGGTGGATTCTCTGGAAGATGCCATTGCCCACATTGCCAAACATTCGACCCATCACAGCGAGGCCATTATCACCAACGACAAAGTTGCTGCCCAGCGCTTTGCCACCTGCGTGGACAGTGCCGCCGTTTACATCAACGCCAGCACACGCTTCACCGATGGCGGCGAATTTGGTCTGGGCTGCGAGATGGGCATCAGCACCCAGAAACTGCATGCCCGCGGCCCCATGGGTCTGGCAGAACTGTGCACCTACAAATACATCGTGCATGGCAACGGACAGACCCGCGGCGGCGCCGCTTCTCTGCTGCAGACGCCCTGCCACTGAAAAATGATATAGAAAACCTCCCGGCAAGCTTCGACGCCTGCCGGGAGGTTTATTATTTATCCGAAAATTCGTTCAGAACAGCATAAGAAAACTTTACGCAGAGCTTTTTCGCACCAGTCTGCAAACTGCCGTACCCGCAGCAGCCGGAACAACAGGCTGCGCACAGCATCCACCGCGGTACACACCAGATAGATGACCACCGCCGTACCGATCACGGCCAGAACCAGCAGCGGTCCCGGCAGCGAAGCGTAGGAAGCAAAACGGTTTTCCATCAATGCATCGCTGACCAGCGGGTGGTTATGGATCAGGTACACACCAAACGCCAGCGGCGATGCAAGACGGATCAGCCGCACACTCCATGCGGGCAACCGCAGATTTCTGAACAGAAGCAGCAGTCCTACCGCCGCCAGCAGCACGGTGGGCGAAATGTAATTCAACCAGTCCGACTGTGCACCGAAAAAACGGTCACCGATTTTGGCATACCATTCCACCCGCCGTGTCAGGATGTTGCGTCCCATCCGCAAAGCGTAGCTGAGCAGAGAGAATCCCACATACATTCCCAGCGCCTGGGTGGCCCGGATTTTTTCCCATGCCTTGTACTGGCGGATATACCCGCCGATCAGGTACAGAATGGCCAGCCACCAGACGGAATACCCGTTTGCCAGATAGAATCGATCATGACGGGTAATCGTCGGGAATACCGAGAATACCAGCACCAACACCACCAGCATGGTGCGCAGCTGCCGCCGCGGCATGGTGCGTACCAGGTGATTGAGCAGCGGAATCAAAAAGAACAGCCCAGAGTAAGCCGTAAAATACCAGTAATCCACGTACTGATAGGTGACGGGCATCAAGGCGTGGAGCAGGTCGGTAATCCCCACACTGCCGGGCATCAACATCCCCCACAATGCCGTAAAACCTACACTGTAAAATGCCACCTGCAACCACAGGTTGATCAGATTGGCGGGGCGCCAGCGGCTTGCCACTCCCACATAGCCGGAAATCAGTGCATAACAGTTCACCGCACAGTAGGCAAATGCTTCCGGCAGGTAAGCCCAGTACACACTGTGCCCCTGTGCCGCTTCGAGCACACCGCCGTGGCCTTCGGTATGCAAAATCACCACCAGCAGCATGCTGAACATGCGCAGCAGATCTATGCCGTAGTTTCGTTGTTGCTGCATGCAAATGTCCCCTTTTCTACCAAAAA
>NZ_JACJKP010000218.1 GCF_016901605.1 Gemmiger formicilis | reverse complement strand
ATGCGGCACTGGCCCTGTTCTGTATGCTGACCGCCGGGAACACCTTCTTCTTTAATTATGTGCAGGGATTTTTTATCGTTTTCGATATTATCCTCGGCATCTGTGCGGCCCAGGCCATCAGCGGGTATGCGCCGATTGCCTTGAGTTTCGGCGTCACCCGACGTGCCTTGCAGGGTGCAGTGGCAGCTTTCTGGGTATTATTGCCCCTGATTTGCATGGTGCTGGATTATCTCTGCAATTCCGTCACCGTCCGGCTGTTTTACGTAGACATGAACAAACTGTTTGCCAGCCTTACGGAATATCCTTTGCAGGGGCTGGGGTTCAAATTCCTGCTGTGCGGCGCCATGTTATGGATGGGCACGCTGGAGTTTTCTGCACAGCCCCTTTGGAAGCGGATCGCGGTGATTCTGCTGATGATCATCGTTTATCTGCAGATTACCGTTCTTATGTTTTTGGCCACCCTGACCCCCATCGCTATCCTGACTGTCTACAGCATCGTACTGGGGGTGGCGGGCATCCTGTTCGCCGGGATTGCCCTGCACCGGGTGGGCCGGTTGGTCATTACCCAGGTGTGAAGGAGGGAATGCTATGAACCGAACAACCCGCGCTGTACTGCGTTATACCCGGGAAGACCTGAAATGGATTCTGCCGGTTGTCCTGTTCCTGGGGATTCTGGGGGAAGGCCTGGGTCTGGCAGCTCTTTACCTGGGGGAAGAGGAAAACGCTTCCCAGATTGTACTGGGTGTATTGCTGGCCATTACATTTCTGATCAGCACCATCGTATCCATCGCCTATCTGGCCAACCAGTTCAACCTGCTTCTGAGTTTTTCCACCACACGACAGGGTCTAGTAGTCGGTATCCTGCTCCATAGCCTGCGGATCAGCGTCCTGCAGACGGTCATTGCCTTGGTGTGGGGAACGTTGGACACTCTGGCACGCCGGGCTTTGGGGGGTGCCTACCCCCTGCCCTGGCAGTGGATCCCCTGGCCTGTCTGGCCGTTGGCGGTGCTGCTGCCCGTCTGGACCGGTCTGTTTCTGGGAGGGATCATCCAACGGTTCGGGGCCAAAGGCTTCTGGTGTGCTTACCTGGTCTTTTTGTTGAGCACCACCGGCATCAGCCAATGGCTGCACCCCGTCATCGATGTACTCCGGCCCCTGCCCTGGCTGATTCCCGCGGCTGCGCTGCTGGTCCTGGCCGCCGGGTTGGCCGCCCTGAGTCTGCGCTGGATGCGGCGGGCCACCGTATAATAGCCATCTTCCCTTCATACTATGCCAACGAAAAACGCCTGTGCGGAATGTTTCCGCACAGGCGTTTTGTATCTGCCTTATTTTTTGCTGTAATCCCGGGCGCCGTAAATAGCGGTGCCCACGCGCACGATGGTAGCTCCTTCGGCAATCGCCATAGCGTAATCATGGCTCATGCCCATGGAAAGAATATCCATCTGCGCATTTTCATAGCCGCGGCCTGCCGCAGCAGCCAGCAGTTCCCGCATCTGCGCAAAAAAGCGGCGTGTCTGGTCATCATCGGCATCGGCAGGCGGAATGGCCATCAGGCCGCGCACCTTCAGGTGCTGCCGGGCGGCAGCCTCATCCAGCAGCGGCCACAGATTTTCCGGCCCCACGCCGCTTTTGCTTTCTTCCGCACCGATGTTGATTTCCAGCAGGATTTCCTGCGTCAGTCCCAACCGGGCTGCCGCCGCTTCGATCTTGTCCAGCAGACGGACACTGTCCACGCTCTGAATCAGCGCCGCGCGGCCCACCACTTTGTTGACTTTGTTGGTCTGCAAATGGCCGATGAAATGCCCCGGTTTGCCGTTGTAAGCCCCGGCATCGGTTTTTTCCACCAATTCCTGGACGTGATTTTCGCCAAACAGGTCAATGGGCAGATCAGCACTGTACCGCACTTCTTCCACCGTGCGGGTCTTGCAGGCGGCGCAGAGTTTCACTTCCGCCGGATCCCGTCCTGCACGGCGGGCAGCTTCCGCCATGGTTTCCCGAATCCGGGCCACGGCTTCGGCCATCTGTTGTTTCTGTGCTTCGGGAATCATCGCGTTTCCTCCTCACTGTAAACGGCACGGGCCCCGCCAATGAAAGGCGGCCGGGTACGTGCGCAGAGCAGGATCGCCTGCCCGATATGGTCCAGACTCAGCCGAACCGGCACAGCCACCCGGCGCAGATGCATACCGATCAGCGTACCGCCGATGTCCATACCGGCTGCTGCGCGGATTTCTTCCACCAGAACGGGGTCCCGGAAGGTGCGCCAGCAGTTGGTGGCCCAGCTGCCGCCCGCATGAGGCTGGGGAATGGCCGCCACAATGTGGTAGCCATAGGCACGGGCAGCTTCCCGTTCCAGCACGATGGCCCGGTTGAGATGTTCACAGCACTGGGCAGCCAGATAAATGCCCCGCTCCTGCAGCGGCGGCAGAACCCCCGCCAGCACGGCGGCGGCTGCCTCCATGCTGGAATGGTGCCCGATGCGGCCCCCGGTAATCTCGCTGCTGGAACAGCCCACCACAAAAATATCGCCTTTTTCCAGATGCGCTGCTTCCAGCAGTTCCTCTGTAGCACGGCGCGCCTGTGCTGTCAGTTCCGAAAGTTCCATCTCTATACCCCCTTATACAAGCCGGTCTGCCCTACCGCTCATTCCTGCGGCGGCAGGCAGGTGATTCCCCGCAGCGTCACATCGCAGCAATACTGCAACGGCAGCCGCGGTGCCTTGGCCGTAATGGTCAGGCCGTCAAAGTTCACATCCCGCAGGGCGTAGGCAGGGCCTTCAAACCCTACCAGTTCCACCGGGGAAACATCCTTCCACTCATGTTTGTTGTTCAGCGCGCGCCCGGTCAGCGTCAGACCCGCAAAGGTAAAATGCTCGAACACCGGCGGCGTCCGGGCGGCGTCCCCGTCATCATTGTAAGGTACCGCGTGTACCATGACCCGGGGCGCCTTACAGTCCCGCACCGTTACGCCGCGCACATACCCGCCGCGCTTGGCCGTGCCCTTGATCTCGATACCGGAGAAAGAATGTTCCAGATCGCAATCCCAGACCTGTACATCTTCCACACCACCCGACATTTCGCTGCCCACACAAATGCCATGCCCGAAGGTGCTGCGGCAGTCAAAAATATAAATGTGGGCACTGGGCCGGGCGATGACATTGCCCTCGGGATTTTTACCGCTTTTGACAGCCACCGCATCGTCGCCGGTGGCAAAATCACAGGCAAACAGTGTGCAGTTGGTGCTGGAATCCGGGTTCCAGCCATCCCCGTTCCAGACTCCTTCCGAGCGGAAAGTGCAGTGATCGGTGACCACCTGGTCGGAGTAGATCATGTGTACGTTCCAGGAGGCACTGTCCCGCAGGGTCAGGCCGCTGATCCAGACATTCTGGCTGTTGCTGATATTGATCAGCCGCGGGCGGACCCGGCCCGGAATGGTGTTTTCATCGTCACAGCTGGCCACCAGATCCGGATTTTCGGCCAGATACTCTTGCAGGCGCTCCTTTTCATCGGCAATGATCTTGTCGGCCAGTACCTTACCGCCGCTGGCGATGGTGCCCTTGCCGCGAATGACCACGTTGGAACAGTTGTAACCGTCTTTGCTGTCCAGTTTGCCCAGATTGAGCACGCTGGAATAGCAGCGCATCTCGATGCCCTCAAACCGGCTGGGGATGCGGGGCTGATAGTCCACGATCTCCTCGGTGCCCTGCAGCACCGCCCCCTCATCCAGATACAGCTCCATGTTGCTGTGCAGCCGCAGCGCCCCCGTCAGGTAGACGCCCGCAGGCAGGTAGACGGCATCGCCGGGGCCGCAGGCATCGATGGCACGCTGCAGGGCCGCGGTATTTTTGGTCTTGCCGTCCCCCTTGGCC
>NZ_JACJKP010000217.1 GCF_016901605.1 Gemmiger formicilis | reverse complement strand
AGAGAAATGGTCTGGAACACAGTCCCGTTTGTATCCGTGATCTGAATTTTGCTGCCGGCCGGTTCAAAAAATGTTCCATAAGCGTAACAGTCGGAGGTCCCGTTTACAGAAAGGATGGTCACTGCCATTCCGTCGTCGGCCTGGATGTTCTCGCTGTTCCATTCCGACGCGGCAAGGAGTCTGTACCGGTTGTTTTCTTTCCCAAAAAGATGGATTTGGTGTTCTGTGCGGCTCTGCTCGGTGATCAGGCAGCAGGAATCCTGTCCCTCAATGGCGGCAATCATTGTACCGTCTGCGGGAAACAGCGCCGCCTCCGCCGGCGTTTCAAACCAAAGGGAGGTTCTCACTTTCAGCGATACCGCTCCGACCGCAATGACAGCCAAGATCAATACTACAACGCCAAGAGCTTTCCTTTTGACCCACTTGTAAACAATAACAGCGCCGATGATCAGCGTGAGCCAACCCAGGGGATTTATACTGTTGTACATGGATTCCCCTTCTTCCAGTCAGAATGCGCGGGCAGCGATCCGTATGAGGGAAGACCGTCATTGAAAGAAGACCCGCTTGCTCCCTGTCGAAAACTGATAGAAAGTCTCTCCGTTTTGTTGGAAGGCACCATTTGGCAAGTATCGCTCGGGTGCCCAGTAGGTATGAAGTTCCAATTCCGGCGGGTTGGTGCCATCGTCCAGGATGGTTGCCGCGCCAAGAATACTGGCCCCGGAGTCCCAGGTGTAGGGACTTAAAAACAAAAGCTGCAGACCGGCATCCGCATTCCATACAAGGTCATAGTAATCGGTAAACTTGGAATTGCCGATTCTGGGCAGCGTGTAGCAGCGAACATTCACCAGCTTCCTATTTTCTCGGTCCAGATTCATGGTCAGGATCCGGCATCTTTGTCTGTGATCATGGTGGAGTAGCGCGTATCCGCGGTCACCGACCACGCAGGTCCCCGTCACGTGATAGTCTTTGTCACAGGGATAGCTGTCCAGCAGGTTGCCTTCCTCGTCGACCCAGGCGAGCTGTTTCCTGACATCCAGCGACGATTCCTGAAAATTCCCGCCATAGTCCCGCCAGAACCCCAGGTACTGTCCGCCGCCCAGCGCCGTGGCAAAAGTCAGACATACATCCACCGGCTCGATGGCCGTCCGCTGCCGGGTGGTGCTGTCATAATGGTTTATGTAAGCGGAATCCCGCCCTTGCCAGCCGAGCAGAACCTCGCCGTCGGCGGATTCCAGGAAGGAGGGGATCCCGGCGGCCTCCATTTTGTCCAGGGTGGTCATGGTCCCGTCGGTGCAGTCCAGCCAGAACAGGGTGCACCAATCCAGGATATCCGCGTTCCGGTAGACTACCTTTTCCCGTTCATTCACCAGCAGAAAGTATCCGTCTTCCTGCTCCAGGTAGTCGCAGACCATCGCGTCCCCCAGAAAAAAGCTCTGCATCTCCTCGAAGTCCGGCTTCAAACCGTCCATCGGCACCACGATAAAGGAAGACCCATAGGGAGTCTCCGGCAGGGTGACTGCCCCCACCAGCCTGTGGCTCGGGGTGACATAGAGCGTGCCTCCACCGGGGCCTTCGTATTCGCCGGCTTGGGTGAGCGGTGTTCCTGTGGCGACTTTCAGCGTTTTGGGCTGAAACAGCATCATGATGCCGGGGGTGATCACGCAGAGCAGCAGCCCGATGATTATCACAGCGGTTCGTATACGTCTCACGATGGAAAGCCTTCCTTTCTGCGGACAGTTCCCGCAACAGGCAATCGGCGGAAAGGGCGGCGTCGGATGCCATTGTCAGGAGAATATCTGCCATCCCATGAGAAAAAATCTGTTTTTATGTGGCACCCATAGTGCCGGGTATTTGCACTGCGGCATGATGCTCTGAGGGAACAACCTTCTCAATCTGCATCACCGTATATCACCAGTTGTGTGGTGGATTTTGCCGACAGAAAAAGACGCCAGCATTCCCCGTCATCCGTCGCCGTTACAAAGATTTCTATGCGGTCGCCATTGGAAAGATCGATTCTGGCGTCGCCGAAACGGTTCATTCTGGCAGCGACGACCGTCACATGCTCCAGTCCCGCAAACCATTCCTGCGCCTTTTCATCAAACAGATTCTCGCCCTGGACGTCCCAGTCAAAATGATTATAGTCGAAATCTTCTGCGGCCAGCCTGCGGGTGGATGGCGCATAAAAGTCCAGGCTTCCCAAAAGCACTTTTCTTTTTTCCAGGTTTATGATCCGCCAGGGACATTGCACGTGTAGGGAATAGGTCCCCACGTGTTTTTCTTTGCTGATTCTATCGGGAACAATCACATCTTCCCCGAAATGAAGATCCAGCATATTCGCCGCCCGGCCGATGGAATGGACCGGCTGCCCGATCAGACGGCTGATTCTGCACAATTCTGTCTTTTGTTCGCACATGGTTTTCCTCCGTTGCGGGGAGCGGCCACTCCACAGACGGGAGCATCGAAGAGAAATGCCGCGGAAATTTCGGATGTGGGGGAGTTTTGCCCTGGGAAAGGAATCACGATGGCAACGCGCGGTTTCCTGCAATCAGCCATCCTGTTCCGCGGTTCCGGGGTAAGACCTGCCGGCTTGTGGGGGAACCACGAAAGTCCTCTTTTCGGCTTCACTGAGCTGGGACAATGCCAGTTTTTCAATGGCGACATCCCTGCACAGAACCTTGAGGCGGGCAATTCCAAAATCAAGACTGCATTGGTACAAGGCATGAGAGTCATACATCCTTTTGGAAATGTCGATATCCTGTATAAAGTAGTCGATTTGCGCGTAGGTATAAAATTCCGGCTTCCATTTGCTTTTTTCCATATGCTCGACCTGCTCACTTGCATGGGAGAAGTCCAGATGGTAGCATTCGGCAAAGGTGTATTTCACAACGGTATGGCAGTCATATTCGTGATACAGATACACTTTGCTCAGAAAATGCTCGGCAGTGATTCCTAAAACTCTTGCCTCGTAGAAATCATATTGCCGTGCGATTGCGTTCTTATCGCCGCTATCGATTGGATTCATGAAAGTCAACTCCCGCTATGGACTGATATATGATCATCTGGAAACATTTTGAATATACAGCGGTTTAGTCTGGCGGAGCAAGCAGGTTCGTATGGACTTTCGCCTTTTTCTCATTGATAGCGGTTGTCCACGCCCATTTCTTGACTTTACTTAAAGTTGGAGAGGATCAGATAAGCTCCAAAGATCGCCATGAATAATTCGGCCGGGGTTCCCACAAGAAGCTTTACGGATACATAGGCTTTCCCACGCCTGCTGCTTTGATCAATTCTTTTCTTACATATAAGGAAAAAGATTGCGTCCAGCAAAAGGCCGAGACTTGTGAAGCCAAATACGGCATTGACCGCCAGTTCTTTTTTGATGCAACACACAGCGGTTAGAAAAAGAAAAGTAGCCACACCGGTTGTAATGCTGACCACCAAAATCAATAAGGTGAGAAGATGCATAGTCATGGGGGAAATGCCGTTATTGTGGTTGCTTGTATTTTTTCTGTGTAGGAACATCAGCCGCGCCTCCTGTCTGGTGTGCGTGCATGGAACGCCCGGAGCGAGTAACCCAACATGGACAGTGGTCTTGCGCAGTCCTATATCACGCTCCGCAACCATTTGCAGTATGGAGAAGACACGGCATACAGCGCCCGCGTCTGCCCGACTATAGAATGAAATATCCGATGGCGCCATCGGTGTAATGGTTTATGTCGTCATTCAACCACAGGCTTTCGCCCTCCCGGAGTTTATGAAAGCGGATTTCTGTGTGATCCTCATCACAGGCAAGAATCATGCAAAACCGGGCTTCCGGCTGCATGCACTTGAGTTGGAATGCCCACGTTTCGAGGGCTAATAACGCGATTTCAAATCCCTGTT
>NZ_JACJKP010000216.1 GCF_016901605.1 Gemmiger formicilis | reverse complement strand
GGGCCGAGCCTTAGGCCCGGCCCGGAGATTGCTATTATGCACCATTAGCTCAGCTGGTAGAGCAACTGACTCTTAATCAGTGGGTCCTGGGTTCGAGTCCCCGATGGTGCACCAGAAAGAGCCAGCAACGCAAGTTGCCGGCTCTTTTCTAGTTGTTGTCACTGTTTATCGCAGAGAAAATGGGCTGACGCCGGTCGCGTCAGCCTTTTTTCTTTTGCTTATATTCCAGTACTTGGATGGTCAAAGAAACGGAAGCGTATATTGTGCCACCAATGAGGGAGAGAAGCAAAAGCAACTCACTAAATTCCAATACACCATCACCTCCTGCCTAAAATGGTTCAATTGGCAGTGCGAACAGTGACGGCGAACAGTCTATCATGTTTTGGGGAAACCTGTCAAACCATAATATATGCTTGGGAGGTTTGTACCAAAATGTGGTACAAACCACTTTAACGATACAATGGAAAAAATTCTGGGCTGTGCTGTTCGTATATATCAATAGGTAAAATAGCATGGGACAAGTGCGCCCATTTTTAGCCGCTCGGTTTCTGGCAATGCCAGAACCAGGCGGCTTTTTGTTTTTCCCCCTCCACACCTCTCCCCCTAGTATAAATTTACCGGCTGGGAAGAAAAGTTACCTACCAGCCGTTTACATAGATCCGCAAATCTCAACGAAAATCAACGAAAAACGAAAGTGAGGCAAAAACCATGAACATTGGCATCGATCACGGCTACTACGCCATCAAGACGCGACATTGTTCTTTCCCAGCCGGTCTTACAGCCTACGGCAGCCACGAACCTTACACCCGCCAGGGACTCCTTGAGTTCGGCGGGTGTTTTTTTGTTTGCGGCACAGGACGACAGCCGATCCAGCGAAACAAAACCATCAACGACAACTACTACCTGCTGACATTGGCAGCATTGGCACAGGAAATCCGCAGCCGGGGCGCGCCCACCGAGTGTACAGTGCGGATCGCGGCGGGTCTACCGCTGACTAGCTATGGCCGGGACAAGCCGAAGTTTCGCAGCTATCTGCTTCGTCCTTCCCAGCCGGTTCAGTTCCGTTACGAGAGCGTGGAATACAGCATCACCATCGCAGATGTGCAGTTGTTTCCCCAGGGTTTTGCGGCTCTGATGGCCGAGCCGGACCTGCTAACCGACGAACCGTCGCTGCTGCTCATGGACATCGGCGGCTGGACGGTGGATCTGATGCGAATTGACAACGCCCTGCCGGTAGCGGAAACGGCACACAGCCTGGAACTGGGGATGATCCGCTGCATCGATGAGATCCGGGAGCGGGTCCGCCAGGAAACCGGTCTTTCGCTCACCGACGCGCAGATCGAGCAGATACTGGCAGGCCAGCCCTGCAGTCTGTCGGACGAGGTGCGCAGCATCGTGAACAAACAGGGCCGGCTGTATACCGAACGGTTGTTCTCCGCGGTCATGGAAGCGGGCTTCGACCTTCATGCGATGCCTCTGGTCATGCTGGGCGGTGGGGCCTGTATCGTGAACCGCCACATCAGCCCCCAAGACGGCCTGTGCCGCGTGATTCCGCTGCTGGACGACCGGGTGAACGCCATCGGATTTGAGCGCGCCTTGGGCCGCGTTCAGGGCACGGTGAGCGAGGGGTGAAACGGCCACAATTTGTATTCAGACCCACACTGAGCAATCCAGACCACCGGAAAGCGTGGGAAAGACTACAGAGTGTCCCGCGGGGCCAGCGTAAGGACTTCTTGGTGAGAGCAATTCTAGCCGAGATGGAAACAAAGCAGCTCAAAAAAGAAATTCGTCAGGTGCTGCGAGAAGAATTGACTTCCAGAGAAGGCAAAACAGGCAATTACATACCGACTGCGGAGAAAGAGGTACCCAAACAAACGCTGGATTTTTTGGCATCGCTCTGCGACTGACAGATCAATCCCCATTGTTGCTTATGATGTATTTTTGACACTATATTCGATGTATTATCGTTGGTTTTAGTGAATAGCTTTCTGCTTGTGTTTGCAGTATGCTTTGCTTAGCCCAAGAGGAAAAGCACAAGAAAGGAGCCATAGCATGAGCAAATTAACGGTAACACTTCCGGATGATCTGCACGCACAAATCCGGCAGGAACTGGAAGAACAGGGCATCACCACCGGCCAGTTCATCGAGATGGTGGTCACGAAATACTTCACGAAAGACAAGAAAGGAGAAAACAACATGGCAACCAAAACTATCGCCTTCCAGGTATCCGAGGAACTCTACCGGCGTATCAAAGACTACCTCAAGCACTATGAGGAAACCTACGGACGGAAGCTGAGCCAGAAAGACTTCATGGTCCAGCTCATTGAGGCCGAGCTTGACGCCGTCAACGAGGAAGCCGAGGCCGCAGCCGCGCAGGAGCAGGACCCCAGCGCGGAGATGAGCGATACCGTGGGAGAAGATCCCGCGGAAGATCCGGCAGAGTCGGACGATGAAGATGAACCGGACGTCGATCAGGAGAACAACGACCCCGATGAGGACAGTGATACGGACGAGGAGACCAACACCGAGGAAGCCCCCGATGAAGCCAAGGATGGCGAATCGGAGTACGGCGAAAGCGGTGATGCCTACACAGAAGAATAACCATAACAGCCAGCCCCGCAGGTCAACAGCCTGCGGGGCATTTTTCATATCTCTATGAAAGGGGGAATGCCTTTGCTTGTGCTCTAAATAACAACACCACCGATCAGAAAGGAGCGGATGCGAAAGACCATTCACTATATTGATATGTTCGCTGGCATGGGCGGCTTTCGGGAGGGGCTGACCAGAGCCGGCGATTTTGTTTGCATGGGACACTGTGAGATCGACAAATACGCCGACCGCAGCTACCGCGCCCTGTTTGACACGGAGGGAGAGTGGTTCATTGACGATGCCCGAAAAGCCGATCCCGATACAATGCCCGACTTCGAACTGCTCTGCGGAGGATTTCCTTGCCAGGCTTTCAGCCTTGCCGGCAACCGACGAGGGTTCGGAGATCCCCGCGGCACTCTCTTCTTCGAGCTGGCCCGTCTGGCTGAAGCCCGGAAGCCTAGCTATCTGCTGTTTGAAAACGTACCCGGCCTGCTTTCTCATGAGGGCGGACGGACGTTTGCGACGATCCTCCATACGCTGGACAGACTGGGGTATGGTGTGGAATGGCAGGTGCTCAACAGCAAAGATTTCGGCGTCCCCCAGTCCCGCCGCAGGGTGTATCTTGTCGGATATCTTGATGAGCGATGTAGAGGAAAAATACTTCCTTTCACCACAGCAGCAGGAAATGCTCTTGCACAAGTTCGACCAGGCGCCCAGGGAGAACGAATCTATTCCCCCGATGGAATAAGCTGTACACTGGCTGCTCAGGCGGGAGGATTTGGAGGACGCACCGGTTTGTATGCTGTCGGATTGCCCATCAAAGAAGCGACCCGAAAAGGCTACAAGATGGCCTATGAAGGGGACAGCATCGACATCAGTTACTATAGCACCAATACCCGTCGCGGCAGGGTGGGACACAAAATTGCCCACACCCTCACCACCGGATCAACACAAGGGACACCATGCTTCATCGATATGAATCGTGATCCCCAAACCACCGAGATTGCCCGCTGCCTGACCGCAAAGCAGAACGGCGGGATTCGCAAGCATAAGAGAGAGGCTTCCGGGGTGCTGCACAATGGCCGAATCCGCCGCTTGACTCCACGGGAGTGCCTGCGTCTGCAGGGCTGGACAGATGAGCGCATCGACAAGGTGCTGGCCATTCACAGCGACAATCAGATCTACAAACAGGCCGGAAATGGCGTGACGGTCAATGTGGTGGAGGCCATCGGAAGGCGGCTGGCTGCGCTGGATGCCCAGCTCTACGGAAAAACATAAATCGCCATGGGACAGACCCTTGCCACAAAGCGGGGGC
>NZ_JACJKP010000215.1 GCF_016901605.1 Gemmiger formicilis | reverse complement strand
TCCACGATGAGGGCAACATCCTGGTGGTGGCCGAAAAATTCCAGACCGGTTTTGATGAACCGCTGCTCCACACCATGATTGTGGATAAAAAGCTGCGCGATGTAAAAGCGGTGCAGACCCTCAGCCGCCTGAACCGCACCTGCCCCGGCAAAAACGACACCTATATCCTCGACTTCGTGAACACGGCCGAGGAAATCCAGGCGGCGTTCCAGCCATATTACCAGGAAACGGTCCTGTCGGAAGAAATCAATGTGGACCAAATCTACAAAGTGCAGGAAGAACTCCGCAGCTATAAGGTTTATTCCAACGCCGATGTGGAGCTGGTCGCGGGCATCTACTTTGACCCCAATACCAAAAAGACCGACAGCATCCAGGCGCGGGTGACCAACGCCCTGAAGCCTGCGGCAGAAACCTACAACAAACTAACCGCCGACCAGCGGTACGAGTTCCGCCGTACCATCCGCAAGTTTGTCAAATGGTACAACTACATCAGCCAAATCGTGCGCATCTTCGACAAAGACCTGCACAAAGAATTTGTGCTGTGCTCGTATCTGGTGCATCTGCTGCCCAGCGACCCCAAACAGATTTGGAAGTTGGGCGACCGTGTACGCCTGGAGTATTACCGGCTGGAAAAAACGTATGAAGGTTCGATTGAACTGGAAGAACACCCCAGCGAACTGAAGACCGGCACGAAGAAAGGCGCCGGCGGCGACCGGGAACGCAAAAGCCCATTGGAAGAAATCATCGAAAAAGTCAACGAGTATTACAAGGGCGAGTTCACCGAAGGCGATAAAGTCATGATGGAGAACCTGCGCCGGAAGCTGAATGCAGACCCGAAATTGAAAAAATCCGCCCAGCAGGACGGACAGCAAATCTTCGAAAACAATGTATTCCCCAAAATCTTCGGGGAAACGGCACAGACTTCCTATATGGAGAATTATCAGGCCTATCAATCGCTGTTTACTGATGCCGCCAAATACCGTGCCATGATGACGGCTATGGCCGAAGTCCTGTACAACGATTTGCGTAAAGAGTAATACGCCATGTACACATACTCCGTTTCTTCCAGAGCCAAGACTGTGCCGCAGCCTCACGGCGGGTATCTGCCTTTGCAGTCGTTTACTTCCCGCGTCATGCAGGACGACTTCGCCCTAAAGGAAGGCGAAAACGTCCCCGCCGGTATCATCGGCCAGACGGTCGATTACATGAGCCGTTTTATCTCCAGCCCAGTAACGGCAAAAGACGCCTTTCTCGTTTCGTTGCTCGGCACCGCCCTGGCCGGGAGACCGCAGCGCGGCGAAGAACTCGTTGCCCAAATCAACGGGTTGGACGACGTTTCGCTGTGCGCCGCTTGCAAGTTGGCCAGCTATGACTCATATGCTCGTTCCTCTCAAGCCGTTCCTCCGACTATATCCGAGCCGGAGCCAAACCATAGTACACTTTTCAACATCCGGCTGATGGTGACCCGTATGGTGCGCTTTTTCGCAGAATACGGACCTGTAACAGCCGACGGATTTACGATGGAAGGAGGTTATACCGATATCGTCAGTTGCGGTGATGGTGATTTTTTGACCAGAGATACTTTATGGGACATCAAAACGTCAAAGAATCCACCCAAACCAAAAGATACCTTGCAAGTCCTGATGTATTACATCATGGGCAAACATTCCTGGAACGAATGCTTTCGGACCATTCAAAACGTTGGTATCGCGAACCCACGACTGAACCAAATCTGGTTGCTGAATGCCGGCATGATACCTGCCGCTGTCATTCAGCAGGTTGAAAAAGATGTGATTGGTTACTGACACACGGATTGCCAAATGGAGGGCTATTTACCATGAAGAATGAATTGTGCATTTCCCGCACGACCGGCGACAAAGCCATGGAACGTCAAGTGGAACTGTCCAGAGGGAATCGTTTTGAAGAACCAGTTTCCCTGACCATGTACGACGCAGAAACGGAAAACGAAGTTGGTTTTATCCACGGCACAATCTATTTTGCGGATGTTTTGTCTGAATTTTGCCCGGAAGTCATCCGGCGCGTACAAAACGACCCCCTGACCGACGAGATGACCTGCTCAGTTTTGGAACGAGAGTATACCTCGCCAACGGACCGCAATGTCCTTACGCTGGCCGAGCCTATCGCCATCGCCAGTTACATTTCGCAAGAAGACGTCCTGGAGGCTCTTCAGGAATTCGTGGAAAGCTATTACGGGTATACTCTTCACGCTATCTACTCGTACAAGTTCCCGGACGAAAAGTTGCCCCGATACCAGTCTGACGGGCGCCAATACGTATTCTATCCTGGAGAAGACATAACCAATGTTGAGGGGCTTTTCCTCTACGAGTATGAGGTGTAAGCCGTTCGGGTTACGGGTTGCCCCTATTTCTTGGCAGAAAAGTAATTTGCCATAAGCGAGGAGCGGTTTATCTGTTGATGTATTTTTGTGAGTCCCAACTACATCGACATTCTTGAAAGTGGATGTGAATTCTACCGCTTAAGAATTTCAGAGGATAACTGGGGCGGAGTTTTCACAACCGTTCACGGTTCCCGCTTACAGAATGGAAGCAGGAGGTGAATACATTGCAGGAACGCGAAGCGGCACTGACACATGTTAGCATTCGAGATGCTGAACTCGGCTGGCGACATATTACCCCGAATGAGGCCTCCAAACTTTTCCCCAACGAACCTGTGTCAGCAAACGACAGAGTTTTCATGTGTGAACTTTGTGGGCAATATGTGACGTTTGTTAATAGCCGTGTATACCAACGCTTTTTTAAGCACAGCAAGGGTGAAGAAAACAAAAACTGCGAAGAACGTATACGTCGTTCAAACAAATATCCGCCATTACAAACGGGTCGCTATCTGTTGCCGCTCAAAATTGTTTTGCATTCAGATGGACGAGGCTTTTCACTTTCTATCGGCATCCCTCGCGCTAATGAGTTTGATGCGGATGCGCAGGTTCTAATCACCGGAAAAGAAGCGCGACCACATATATTTGCTTTGTCAGAACGAATGCAAGACGGTGGCATTTCGTGGTTAAACTTGGGACAAGACATTAACAACCAATATACAGTTCTAACAAAAGGTTTTCGCGCTAACTATTGGCCAGATATAATTCCGGGAATCAATCCGGACGGAGCTGTGTTTGACAGCACTGACGGAAAAATGTTGTATCCTGGGGACGAGGTGGTAGAGAAACATACCTATTATCTTTTGACGGACTCTATGCCCCCATATTGTGACCATATTCTTTGTTCTGTATTATCTCGCAAAACGATAGACGGGAAAATTTGGCAAGTCTATCAAGTCCGGGTTGATGCTTTTTCTCCTGACACTGTTCGCTACTTTTTGTTGCTACATATGCGTCTTGTAAAGAGGCCGGTGTCGTTGACCCTTCTATGGCCTTCCACGGTCAGAGTGCAGGGGACGTCATTCCATAACGGAAACGCCTTATATGTAGCACACAACTGTGGAAAAAACCTGCAACTGATGTTGTTCCCCTCAGGCCAAGGGTCACCGAAAGCACGAAATGGTTATTTTTGCGTCACTGCGAATGGGTTTCAGCAAATGGCTGCGGTGCAATATCATAATGGGCAACAGCATCAAAGCTACCACACAATGCTCTGGCAAGGCGCGCTTCCTAAAGAAGCACAGGTACCCACGGTGGTGTTTTCTGATAGCAAAGGAGCAGCCTTGACGGAGGCGGCCTATACAAAATTACCGGTAAAAAACCTTCTCGAAATTCTGACCCTGTTCGACGGTGAGATTGTCATTACACATGGCAACCATGTGGTAGATATCCAAAATATCCGAGCAGACGAAGCCAAAACGCTGGAAGTGTCTTTTGGCGAAACCGTTAAAGTTCTTCAAGGAAAAGATATCGCTGGCAGCATTTCCTTCGAGCGGCCACATCAGGAGAAAAATACGCCCTTTGTTACAGTTTTGCTGCAACTGCTGCGACAACCAACAACAAAGTACGTA
>NZ_JACJKP010000214.1 GCF_016901605.1 Gemmiger formicilis | reverse complement strand
TCGGGATCGTATTCTTCCTCGCCCTCTTCGCAGACCAGCAACAGGGTCTTGTCGCCGGAATCGAACTGGGGGTCCTCCATGGTTTCCTGAATGAACTTGGTCTTGCCGCTTTCCAGCTGGCCTACAAACAGGTAGACCGGAATCTGTTTTGCCATAGCTGTGTTCCTTTCTTGCTTACAGGCCGAACAGCTCGGCGATGGCTGCTTCGTTCAGTTTGGAGCCGATGACGCACAGCTTGCCGGTGACGTCGGGGGTGCTGGGGCGGATCTCATGCTCGCCGGGCACCATGTCAAACTCCAGCCAGCCTTCGCCGCCGTCCACAATGCCCTTGGCGCGCAGGATCATGCCGTAATCGCCGCTGTCCAGCTTGGTGAGGGCTTCTTCCAGCGCTTCACGGCTGAACTTGTGGGCCGTCTCACGGCCCCAGCTGGTGAACACCTCGTCGGCGTCGTGGTCGTGGTGGTGATGCCCGCAGCTGCAAACGCCGTGCTCGTCATAATGGTGCTCGTGGTGATGCTCATGGTGGCAGTATTCGCCGTCCTCATGGTCATGGTCGTGATGGTGGCAGCACTCACCCTCTTCATGGTGGTGGTGCTCCTCGTGGTCGTGATGATGGCAGCATTCGTGCTCCTCATCCTCGTCATGGTCGTGATGGTGGCAGCACTCGTGCTCCTCGTCCTCATCATGATGATGGTGGTGGCAGCATTCGTGCTCCTCCCCATCCTCATGATGATGGTGGTGATGATGGTGATGCTCATCCTCACCGGCATGGGCCTCGTTGGCGGCACGGGCCTGCTCCAGCAGTTCGGCCACCAGGTCCCGCTTGCCGTCCATGACAGAAACGATCTGGGCGCCGGACAGGGCGGTCCAGTCGGTGGTCACGATGGTGGCGGTGGGGTTCTTTTCGGCCAGCAGGGCCACGGCGTCGGCGATCTTCTTCTCGCTGGCGTTGCCGGTACGGCTGAGGATGATGCAGGAAGCATGGCTGACCTGGTCATCGTAGAACTCGCCGAAGTTCTTCATATACATCTTGACCTTGTTCACGTCGGCCACGGTCACAAAGCTGTTCAGCAGCACGGGCAGGGTCTCGGCCACACCTTCCACGGCGCGGGTCACGTCGGACAGCTTGCCCACACCGGAGGGCTCGATGAGGATGCGGTCGGGATGGTAGGTTTCCACCACCTGTTTCAGGGCTTCCCGGAAGTCGCCCACCAGGGAGCAGCAGATGCAGCCGGAGTTCAGTTCGTTCACCTGAATACCGGCTTCCCGCATGAAGCCGCCGTCAATGCCGATCTCGCCGAATTCGTTTTCGATCAGGACGATGCGCTCCCCGGCGAAGCACTCCTGGATCAGTTTTTTGATGAGCGTGGTCTTGCCTGCGCCCAGAAAGCCGGAAAAAATATCAATTTTCGTCTTATTCTCTGCCATGATGGCACCTCTATTTCGCTGAATTGGTTGGTTCTGGCAGTCGCAAACACTAACTGCTAATACCATTATAACAAACGCGTCAAGGGGTTTGGGCCTGTTTTGCCCCGGTTTTTTTGAACTTTTTGCAAATATTGTGCCCGCTTGACCTTTTTACAAAACGTGGTATCATGAAACTATCTACATCTGTTAGAGGGAGTGTTGAACGTTGACGACCAATGAAAAGATCGCCGCGCTGCGCGCCGCCGCCAAGAACGCGGGCGCAGACGCCGTGCTGTTGATGACCAGCGACCCGCATTGCAGCGAGTATCTGCCCGACCATTACAATTCTCTGCCCTGGTTCTCGGGCTTTACGGGGGAAAACTCCACCCTGGTGGTGACCCAGGAAGGTTCCGCCCTGTGGTGTGACGGCCGTTTTTATGTGCAGGCCGACAAGCAGCTGGCCGGTACCGAGATCGAATGTATGCATGCCGGTTCCGCCGGGGTGCCCACGGTGGCGGAGTATCTGGCCGACCACCTGAAGGACGGCCAGACCCTGCTGCTGGACGGCAGCTGCGTACCGGCCGACCTGGCCCACCAGTATGCCGACGTGCTGAAAAAGAACGGCGCCGCCCTGAAGAGCCTGGACGTGGCCAATCCCCTGTGGGAGGCTGCCGGTGCACGTCCCGCCCTGCCGGACACCCCCTGCGAGCTGCTGACCCCGGCCCAGACCGGTGCCACCGCCGCCGAGAAGATCGCCCAGGTCCGTGCCGAGCTGGAAAAGGCCGGTGCCACGGCCCTGGCCGTCACCGGGCTGGACTGCGTGGGCTGGCTTTTGAACCTGCGCGCCCGGGACCTGCCCTGCACCCCGCTGGCGGTCGCCTATGCGCTGGTAACTTCCAAGGCCTGCACGCTGTTTGTGGCGCCGGGCCGTCTGTCTGACGCCGACGCCGCCGCCCTGGCCGAGAACGGCGTGACGGTGCGCGGCTACAACGACCTGCTGGACGCCGTGAGCAAGGTGGACGCAGACGAAGTGTTCCTGGTGGACGAAAAAGCCACCAACTACGACCTGTACACCGCCCTTTCCGCCTACAAGACGGTGGCGGGCGCCGACCCGATCTTTACGCTGAAGGGCGTGAAGAACGCGGTGGAGCTGGAGAACATCCGGGAATGCCATATCCGGGACGGCGTGGCCGTGGTCCGGTTTGAGATGGACCTGGAAAAAGCCCTGGCCGAAGGCAAAGAGCTCTACGAAACCGACATTGAAACCATGCTGCAGAAGCGCCGTGCCGAACAGCCGGGCTACCTGGAGGACAGCTTCTCCACCATTGCGGCCTGGGGTCCCAACGCGGCCATGATGCACTACCATGCCGAGGGCGAGGTCAACAGCAAGATCGAGCGCCGTGGCTTCCTGCTGGTGGACAACGGCGGTCAGTATGACTGCGGCACCACCGACATCACCCGCACCTATCCCGTAGGCCCGCTGACCGAGGACGAGCGCAAGTATTATACCTGGGTGCTGCAGAGCCACATCGACATGGCCCGTGCGGTGTTCCTGGATTACTGCACCGGCTTTGCCCTGGACAGCTTTGCCCGTGGTCCGCTGTGGGCCCACAAGATCAACTACCGCTGCGGCACCGGCCACGGCGTGGGATTCATTTCCGGCGTGCACGAAGGTCCCCAGAGCCTGCGCCCCAACAACAATGTGGTGTTCAAGCCGGGCATGACCATCACAGACGAACCGGGCGTTTACGAAACCGACGAGGTGGGTATCCGCATCGAGAACGAGCTGGAATGCATCGACCTGGGCGACAACCAGTACGGCCACTGGCTGGGCTTTGCCCCGCTGACGGTGGTGCCCATCGACACCGCCCCGGTGATCGTGGACGAACTGTCCCGTGTGCAGATCGACTGGCTGAACAACTTCCACCAGCATGTGTACGACACCCTGGCCCCCCGCCTGAACGATGAGGAAAAGGCCTGGCTGGCCAAGAAGTGCGCCCCCATCGGACGGTAAAAGTACATTCTTTTCTTGCAAGAAAAGAACCAAAAGAACTCCATACAAAAATCCCCCGCAGGGCATTCCCCTGCGGGGGATTTTTATGAGGCGTTTCTTCGGTTCTTCCTGCAAAAGAAGTGCTTTTCCGGTGGAGCTGCGCAAAACGGCAGCGTTCCAAGCCGCCGGGCGCGCCCTATGGCGGGAATCCAGTCAGAGTTTCTTCGGTTCCTTCTTTGCAAAGAAGGAACCGAAGAAGGAACAAACAGTTCTTACAGTACGCCGCCCAGCCACTGCATCAGCGTGGCCTTGGGCATAAAGCCCACCTGGCGGGCCACCGGCTGGCCGTTTTTCAGCACCACCAGGGCCGGAATGCTGGAAATACCGAACTGCTGGGCCAGGGCCAGGTTCTCATCCACGTCAATGCCATAGAACAAAGCCTTGCCTTCCAGATCCTTGCTGGCTTCCTCCAGCACGGGGGCCAGCATCCGGCAGGGATTGCACCAGGTGGCGTTAAAATCCAGCACTGCCACGTCGGCAGCCTGGGCCTGGGTCAGATCATTGTGGTGTACTTCGTGTACCATTGTGCATTACTCCTTTTCGTTGCGCTTGCGGGCGGCCAGGTATTCCACGGCAGAAAGCGCCGCCACGTTGCCT
>NZ_JACJKP010000213.1 GCF_016901605.1 Gemmiger formicilis | reverse complement strand
CTTTGCAAAGAAGGAACAAATCCAGAGATTTCCAAAGAAAGAGGACTTCGGGCCCTCTTTCTTTTTTTTGTGAACTGTGCTATACTGGCGTTTGTATGTTTCAAACCCATGGTATAGAAAGGTCAAGGGATTTTCCCATGCAGACGTTAAAAACCAACAACTGGAAGAAAGTTTTGCTCCAGGGCGTGCTGCCCTGTGTGCTGGCGATCGCGGTAGCGTTCATCTCCCGGTATCAGCTGGAGTTGTCCGACGGCGTGACGCCCAACTATCTGGCGGGGCAGTGGCCGGTGTACGCGCCGCTGAACGCCATGACCGCCTTCTGCCTGACGCTGATTTTGTTTGCGGTGCTGGGCCGGTGGTGGCTGGCCACCGGGATTTCCGGGGTGCTGTTCACCATCGTGGCACTGATAAACTACTACACCCGGGAACTGCACGGTTCCGCCCTGATGCCCCAGGACATCCTGAACCTGGGCACCGCCGCCGAGGTCATGGGCAGCTACACCCTGAAAATTTCCCAGACGGTGGTGATCATCGGCGTGCTGGCGATCCCGGTGCTGGGCATCAGCGCGGCGCAGTGGTTCCTGACCCGCAAAGCCCCCAAACGCGCCAGCTGGAAAGCCCGCGGCGTGCGGGTGCTGGGGTGTGCGGCCTGTGTGTTCTGCGTGATGTACTTCGGCTATTTCGGGCCGAACCCCATCAAACCCAAAGCCACCTACGGCTGGGCCTGGCAGGAAACCTATTATAAATACGGGTACTTAGCGGGCACGGTGGAAGCCACCGCCCTGATGGCCGACCCCATTGTGGAGCCGGAAAACTACAGCGACCAGGCCGCCCAGGACGCCGCGGCCATGGTGACGGGCAAATATGCCACCGCTGAAAGCGCCCAGGAATACCCGGACATCGTATTGATTCTGTCCGAGAGTTTTTATGACTTTGACCTGGTGACCGACCTGCAGGCGGACACCGAGATCATGCCGGTGACCAAGAACCTGGAAAACGCGGTCTACGGCCACACGGTCAGCCCCCATGTGGGCGGCGGCACCAACTCCAGCGAGTACGAGATGCTTTCCAGCAACTCCCTGATGCTGATGCCTTCCATCACCCCCTTCAACTGGCTGAACCTGTACGGCGCCAACAGCATTGTGGGCTACACCAAGAGCCTGGGCTACGCCACCATGGCCGCCCACCCCTACACCAACTCCAACTATCGCCGGGATTCCGCCTGGCGCGCCCTGGGCTTTGACGAAACCTATTTTGAGGACGCCTTCCCCACCAAGGAATACTACGGCAACCGTCCCTACCAGACGGACTCCGCCTCCTATAAGGATTTCCAGACCCTCTACGAGGCCATGCCGGAAGATCAGCCCCGGTTCGCCTTCCTGGTTTCCATCCAGAGCCACGGCGACTATGACATGAACGATGCCTCGCTGGATATTGTCCATGCGGCCGCCGATTACGGTGAGTATGACGAGCTGATGGATGAGTTCCTCAGCTGCATGAAGATGAGCGACGCCGCAGTGGCGGAACTGCTGGACTACTTCACCAACCTGTACGAAACCACCGGCCGCAAGGTGGTGGTTGCCCTGGCCGGCGACCACGCCCCCAGTTTTGTGGACCATGTGGCGGACAAGACCCTGGCACCGCAGAACGAACTGCAGATTCTGGAACGGAGCACGCCGTTCTTTATCTGGGCCAACTATCCGCTGGAGAACATCGACGCAGCGGTGAGCGACACCGACCCGCTGAACCGGATGGATATGGTCATGCTGGCGCCCACCATTGCCCAGCAGGCGGGCCTGCCCCTGAGCACCTTCTACCAGTATCTGCTGGAAATGAAGGACACCACCCCGGTGGTGACCGGCGCCAACGATTACATGAAACCGGACGGCAGCACCGCGGAATTCGGCGTGGATGAAACGCTGGACGCCTGGGTACATGGATACCTGAACCTGGAATACAACAACGTGGGCGCCCACGCCAAGCGCGACCAGACTCTCTTCGACGCCCAGTAAGTTCCTTCTTTGCAAAGAAGGAACCGAAGAAACTCTGATCAAAAAATCCCTCTATGGAATTTCCATAGAGGGATTTTTTATGGAGTTTTTCGCTTCTTTCCGGAAAAGAACAAACACCGGGCAAGCACCGTTCCTCCGTTGCGGGGGTTCGGACACACCGGAAAAACCACCAACAAAAAAAGCGGGAAACCATCATGTAAAATCCTTCAGATACACCGCTGCGCTGCGGCTCATCTCCCGGGAGAAATCGCTGTCATACTTGCGGTTGCAGAAAGCCTGCAGGTATCTATCAAAGTCAAATTCCGGCACACCGGCGCCCCGCAGGGTAAAGTCCTCCCGCAGTTCGGCCTCGGTGCGGTCGCGGTAGGTGTTCTCGCAGACCACCGCTTCCTCCCGGAAGCGCACCGGCTTGGGGCGGTTCTGCTGCTGTTCGGTGGGGTAGCCGAACACCAGCATGCAGGCGGGCACCACATGGGCGGGCAAGGCCAGGGCCTGGCGCATTTGTTCGGCGTTTTCCAGCACGTCCCCTATGTAACAGCTGCCGATGCCCAGGCTTTCCGCTGCGGTCACGGCGTTCTGGGCCGCAATGCAGGCATCGGCCATAGCCAGCAAAAGGTCGCCGGGGCCGGGTTTGCGGGGATTTTCCACCCCTGCCGCCCGGTAAGCCCGGGGCCAGCGGCGGCAATCCGCCAAAAACACCAGGCAAAGCGGTGCTTTGGCAATAAAAGGCTGATGGTCACAAAGGTCGGTCAGCCGCTCTTTCAGAGCCTGGTCGGTAATGTCCAGAATGGTGTACAGCTGCTGGTTGCCCGCCGTGGGCGCCTGGAAGGCAGCTTTCAGAATGGCGGCCCGCTCTTCGGCGGTCACCGGCCGGTCGGTAAAGACCCGGACGCTTTTGCGGGCGGACAGCGCTTTCAGAATTTCGTTTTCCATCTCAGGCTCCTTTGCGGTGCAGGAACCGCGCCATCAGTTTCTGTACCAGGTCAAACACTTCGCGCACGTTGATGGCGCAGATCACCGCCGTCAGCAGCACCACCGGCACCACCCAGTCGGACAGATTCATCAGGCACCAGATCTCGGCCAGCACCAGCAGCATGTTGACCGCCAGCCAGGGGGCGTGGAAGTCGATACGCAGCAGGCCCCGGGTGGAGTAGGCACGCAGCAGGAACACCAGCATCAGGCTGAGGAAGCTGGCCGGGGTAACGCCCCAGGGCCCCCACAGCAGGATGAACGCCATGTTGAGGATCACATTGAGCACCGCGCCCGCCAGCATGGTGACCAGCGACCCGGTGGACCGCTTATACACCACATAGACGCTGTTCAGGAACTGGTTCAGGCAGGTGAACATGGAGCAAAGGGTCAGGAAGGGCACAAAGGTCCAGCCGTCGTAGTATTCGGCCTTGAACAGGTGCATCATGGGCCGGCAAAGCATAATGACTCCCGCCACACAGCAGAACATGGCGCAGGCATAGACCCGGAAAATCTTGGAGAAGAAGGCTTCCCGGTCCTGTTCCTCGGTCACGGCGGAAAGCTGCCATGCCTCATAGAAGATGCTGCCCATAATGGTGATGACCTGCGGCAGGAAATACCCCGCCGAGAGCAGGCCCACCCAGTAGTTGCCGCTGCGGCCCTGGTAGTCCTCGCACATGGCCTGCACAAAGAACATATCGCTGGCATTGATGATCCAGAAACTGATGGCCGCCGGGATCATGGGCAGGCAGTAGCGCAGCATATCCACCCACAGTTCCTTGTCAAAGGCTTTGGGCTTGCAGTACCGCCAGCAGCCGCCGGCAAAGAATACAAACACCATGGAGGTCAGGTCTGCGCAGGCGTTGGCCAGCAGGAAACCGGTGGCCCCCATGTTGAACCAGCTCAGGAAGATCAGGTAATAGGCCAGCAGCGCGCCGGTGGTCATAACGCCGTCGATGGCCACCAGACGGTTGAGCATCCGCGCCCGGATGAACTGGGTACACAGGGTACGCAGACAGCTGGCCAGCACGCAGAGGTACAGCCAGGGCAGATAATCCCCGGCGTTGGGGATCAGCCGCACCAGCGGCATGGCCACCA
>NZ_JACJKP010000212.1 GCF_016901605.1 Gemmiger formicilis | reverse complement strand
TCTTTCATAGGTTGCGGGGCCATGCGCGGGTAAATGCAGCTGGAGCCGAGAAACTCCAATTTTTTGCATCCATTTTGCCAGGCAGAATGGATCACATTCATTTCCAGCGTCATGTTGTAATACATAAAGTCTGCCAGCGCTTCCTGGTTGGCCACGATGCCCCCTACCTTGGCGGCTGCAAGAAATACATACTCCGGTTTTTCCACAGCAAAGAACGCTTCCACATCAGCCTGACGGCAAAGATCCAGTTCCTTGTGCGTACGGGTAATGATATTGGTATAGCCCTGACGCTGCAATTCCCGCACAATGGCACTACCCACCATGCCGCGATGACCGGCCACATAGATTTTCGCATTTTTTTCCATCATAATAATCGTCTTCTTTCTGTTGCATCCAATTGGATCATTCAAAAAAGTCACTTACACAGCCTTTTATTTGATGACGCCCTTCTCCAGATATTCTGCCAAGTTCGTTTGAATATGCTCTTCAGTACGCTCCACAGCAACCTTTTTCATATCATGGTCCACCATGATTTTTACAAGATCTTCAAAGCTGGTTTTTGTGGGGTTCCAACCCAGCTCTGTCTTAGCCTTGGTCGGATCCCCCCAAAGGTTGACCACATCGGTGGGGCGATAGAAATCAGGGCTCACTTCTACCAGAACCTTGCCGGTGGCTTTATCGATGCCTTTTTCCTCCATTCCTTCACCCACAAACTCCAGTTCAATACCCACATGGTGGAAGGCCAGCTGGCAGAATTCCCGCACAGAATGTTGTACACCGGTAGCAATCACAAAATCTTCCGGCTTATCGTTTTGCAGGATCAACCACATGCATTCGACATAATCCTTCGCATAGCCCCAGTCACGCAGGCTGGACAGATTTCCAAGGTACAACTTATCCTGTTTTCCCTGTGCGATACGTGCTGCCGCCAAAGTAATTTTTCGCGTCACAAAAGTTTCGCCGCGGCGTTCAGACTCATGGTTGAACAGAATGCCGGAGCAGCAGAACATATTGTAGGCTTCACGGTATTCTTTAACGATCCAGAACCCGTACTGCTTGGCAACAGCGTAAGGGCTGTAGGGATGGAACGGTGTTTTTTCGTTCTGCGGCACCTCTTCCACTTTACCATACAATTCACTGGTAGAAGCCTGATAGATGCGGCAGGTTTGCGCCAAACCGCACAAACGGACAGCTTCCAGAACGCGCAGCACGCCGGTGGCAACAACATCGGCGGTATATTCCGGTACATCAAAGCTGACTTGCACATGACTCTGAGCAGCCAGATTGTAAATTTCATCCGGGCGCACACTGCCGATGATGGCCATCAGACTCATAGAGTCCCCCAGGTCACCGTAATGCAAATGAAAGTTTTTGTGCCCTTCCAGATGTGCAATCCTTTCCCGGTAATCTACAGAGGAACGGCGGATCATGCCGTGTACGTCGTATCCTTTTTCCAGCAAAAACTCCGCCAGATAGCTGCCGTCTTGACCGGTAACACCGGTGATCAAAGCCTTTTTCATGATTTTGTCGCCTTTCATTGTGTTTTATCGCACAGATTGGTTTACAAATATACACTTACTGTTTGTTATTCTAACGATATTTTTCCGTCTTCGGTAGGGGAAATCTTGCAAAAGACTAGCATTATATTGACTTCTTTGTTATACTAAAAAAAACATTTGTGAGGCACCACCATGGATACGCCCTTGTTTGATGGAAAACTGGTACATTCCAGCCGCATTATCTATACCCCCTCTTCTTTTGCGCGGACAAATTTGCTGCATCTGCAGGAAATCGGCAGCCTGCAGGCACGGCAGCCCCACGACAGCACTCGCAAAGATTTAGCCTCCTACCTGTTTTTCGTGGTAGAACGCGGTTCCGGTTTGTTGGAATACGGAGGTGTACGGCGGCATCTTCAAAAGGGCGACTGCGTTTTTCTGGATTGCAAAAAGCCTTATCTGCACCGAACCGATCCCGACCTGTGGCAGCTTCGCTGGGTACATTTCTATGGTCCCAATATGGGCGCCATTTATAAAAAATACCAGGAACGCGGCGGCCAGGCCGCGTTCCATGCCCAGCATCCGGAACAGTTCAGCACACTTTTGCAACGGCTGTATGAATTAGCCAATTCCGACGAGTATGTTCGGGACATGCAAATCTACGGCGGATTGGTGGAACTGCTCACACTTTTGATGCGGGAAAGCTGGCATCCCGGCACGGTCAGAATTGCTTCCGGTAAGAAACAGAATCTGCAGGAAATCAAAGATTATCTGGATACTCATTACAGAGAAAAAATTACGCTGGACGATCTGGCCGAACGCTTTTATATCAACAAATTTTATCTTACCCGGGTCTTTAAAGAACAGTTTGGCCTGCCGGTCACCAGTTATCTTGTCCAGCTTAGAATCACCAGAGCCAAACGGCTGCTCCGTTTTACCGACCGGACAATCGAATCCATCGCACAGGACTGCGGCTTGAATGATGCCAACTACTTTTCACGGTTGTTCAAGAAAATCGAGGGAACCACACCTGGAGAATACCGTCGCCAATGGTAATTTATATGAATCATAAAGGCGGCGGTCGTTTTCAAGCCAATCACTTCCAGCCGGGGCGGCCTTGGCAGCCCAAGCAAACCGTGCTATCGTAAAAACAATAAAACACCGTGTGGATTTTTACAGTGTTTATGCTACTTTTCGCCACACAATGATCTGTTACCGGATCATTGTGTGGCTTTTTTTATGCAAATTTGGACACGAAAGGCAGGAACCGTTATGACCGATACCCTTATGAAAGAAAAGCCGATTTTTCCTTTGTTGGCATCCATGGCGCTGCCCATGGTATTTTCGATGCTGGTCAATGCGCTGTATAACATTGTGGACAGCTTTTTTGTGGCGCAAATCAGTGAAGATGCCATGACCGCGCTTTCTCTGGTTTATCCCATGCAAAATCTGATCAATGCCATAGCAATTGGTTTTGGGGTTGGCATCAATGCACAGATTGCGTTGCATTTGGGAGCCGGCGTGCGGCACCGGGCCGATACGGCAGCCACCCATGGAATGTGTTTTTCTTTACTGCATGGCATTGTAATTACCATCGTTAGCATTGCCATTACCCCCAAATTTCTGGCCGCATTCACAACCGATGAAGTCGTTATCCGGATGGGAACCACCTACGCCTCTATCGCTTTCTCCTTTTCCGTCGTAGTAATGGCTGCGCTGGCGTTTGAAAAAATTTTCCAGGCTATCGGAAGAATGAAGCTGACGATGATTGCACTTATGGCGGGTTCCATCTGCAATATCGTATTGGACCCGCTTCTGATTTTCGGGTGGGGACCCTTTCCGCAGATGGGTATTGCAGGCGCTGCGTTGGCCACCGGTATCGGGCAAATTCTGACCCTGTCTCTTTACCTGCTTTTTTACAACAAATACCCCACACCGGTAAAGCTGCGCCGTTCTTGTATGCGTCCGAACAAAAAAATGGATTTGCAGCTGTATGCCATCGGCATCCCGGCTATTCTGAACCTTGCGCTTCCCTCTGTACTGATTTCTTTCCTCAATGGCATCCTGGCTGCCTTCTCGCAAAGTTATGTTGTGGTACTGGGCATCTACTACAAATTACAGACTTTCTTATATCTGCCGGGCAGCGGCATTGTACAAGGAATGCGACCGTTGATCGGATACAATTACGGTGCAGGCGAATCGGAACGTGTCCGCAAGATTTACCGCTTGACCATGTGGCTCTGCGGCGGCATTATGGCGTTTGGCACTGTATTGTGCCTGGCTTTTGCCGACAAATTGATGGGGCTTTTTACAACCAACCCGGAAACCATTACCATCGGACAATATGCACTGCGGGTTATCAGCTGCGGCTTTTTGATTTCCACTGTTTCTGTGGTCACGTCAGGCGCTTTGGAAGGACTTGGAAAAGGCGTTGCTTCTTTGGTGATTTCCCTGTTCCGGTACTGCCTGGCAATCATGCCGTTGGCCTGGATTCTCTGCCGCTTGATGGGCCCTACCGGCGTGTGGCACGCTTTCTGGACGACGGAGGTAATTGCCGCCGCAATTTCTATGGTAGTGTATCGGAAAAGCGTCAAGTTGAAATAATCCGTCACAACCTCTTGTGAACCAA
>NZ_JACJKP010000211.1 GCF_016901605.1 Gemmiger formicilis | reverse complement strand
TACTGTTTGACCTGGACGGAACTTTGCTCAATACCATCGACGATCTGGCCGATTCCGCCAACCGTGTCTGCGAAGCCCACGGCTGGCCTACTTATGATGTGGCGCAGTATTGTTATTTTGTAGGCAACGGCATCCCCAAACTGGTGGAACGGTTCAGCCCGGAATCCGCCCGCACGCCGGAACAGCTGGCGGCCACGCTGAAGGAATTCGACGCCCAATACGGCGCCCACATGTTCGATAAAACCGCCCCGTACCCGGGCATGCCGGAACTGCTGCAGCGTCTGCACGCAAAAGGCATCCGGATGGCGGTATTCTCCAACAAAGCCGACGAATTTGCCGGGGACGTGGTGGCGCGGTACTTTGACCGCAGCCTGTTTGAGGTCATCCGCGGCGCACGGGCGGGCGTACCCACCAAACCCGCGCCGGAAGGCACCCGTGCCCTGATGGCATATCTGGGCGTCACGCCGGAGAGCGGCAAAGTCCTCTATGTGGGCGACAGCAACGTGGATGTGGCCACGGCCCACAACGCCGGGCTGCCCTGCTGCGGTGTGTTGTGGGGATTCCGCACCCGGGAAGAACTGCAGGAAGCCGGCGCCGAGTACCTGGCCGCCGACACCGCCGAACTGGAAAAAGTTATTTTAGGGTGATGACAGTTTCTTTGCCACCAACTCATGGGGAAAATAGTTAGAGTTTCTTTGCCTACTTTCTTTGCAAAGAAAGTAGGGGCAAAGAAAGTAGGCGTACTTCTACAAAATCCAATAAGGGAGATATGCTACGATGATAGCACAGCACTATAAAGATATGCTGGGGGCAAAGTCGGTTATTCGGGAAATTTCCGAATGGAGCACCGCCCGCGGCAAGGAAATCGGTTACGAAAACGTATTTGACTATTCGCTGGGCAATCCGTCGGTGGCCTGCCCGGCTCAGTTTACCCAGACCTGCCTGCACCTGCTGGAACGCACCGACCCGGTGGCGCTGCACGGCTATACGCCGACCCTGACCCTGCCGGAAGTGCGGGCCAAAGTGGCCGAAAGCCTGAACCGCCGGTTCGGCATGGACTACACCGCCGACCATATCTTTATGGCGTCCGGTGCGGCGGGGGCGCTGGCCCACGCGGTACGCTGCGTGGCGGTGCCGGGACAGAACATCGTGACCTTTGCGCCGTTTTTTCCGGAGTACAAGCCCTATGTGGAGGGTGCCGGTCTGACGCTGCGGGTGGCGCCGCCCCGGGTGGAGGATTTCCAGATCAACTTTGATGCGCTGGATGCCCTGGTGGACGAAAACACCGCCGCCGTGCTGATCAATTCGCCCAACAATCCCAGCGGTGTGGCTTACAGCGCCGAAACCCTTACCCGGTTGGCCGCTTACCTGACCGCAGCAGGGGAGAAGTTCGGCCACCACATCTTCCTGATTTCCGACGAACCCTACCGGGAAATTGCCTTCGGCGGGCTGGAAGTGCCCTACCCGGCCAAATTCTACCCCGATACCCTGACCTGCTACTCCTTCTCCAAGAGTCTGAGCGTGCCGGGCGAACGTATCGGATACCTGGCCGTGAACCCCAAGGCTGAGGATGCCGCCTATATTGTGCCCATGTGCGGGCAGATCTCCCGCGGGACGGGCCATAACTGCCCGTCGGGGCTGTTCCAGCGGGCGGTGGCGGAGTGCATCGACCTGACCAGCGACCTCTCGGTGTACGAAACCAACATGGAACTGATCTACGCCGAACTGAAACGGCTGGGCTTCACCGTAAACAAACCGGACGGCACCTTCTACATCTTCCCCAAAGCGCTGGAAGAGGACGCCAACGCCTTCTGCCGCAAAGCCATGGCCTACGACCTGGCCCTGGTCCCGGGGGATACTTTCGGCTGCCCGGGCTATTTCCGGATGGCTTACTGCATCGAAACGGAGAAAGTGCGCCGCAGCTTTGCCGCGCTGGAAAAGTTCGTCCGGGAGCAGTACGGCGTCAACGTCTGAAAAAAACAGGGAATAGGGGCACCGTAACAGGGAAAAATAGTTCCTGTATCGCTGTTTCTATGGTACAATAGGGTAAAGTTTCTTTGCTTCTTTCTTTGCAAAGCGGGAAGGAAACATCCCTTTACTGGGCAGGAACCATGGTTCCTGTACCACCCTATGCATGGAGCAATAAGGTAAAGTTTCTTTGCTTCTTTCTTTGCAAAGCGGGAAGGAAAGATTCCTTTACTGGGCAGGCACCATGGTTCCTGTACTGTCCCATGCATGGAGCAATCAGGTAAAGTTTCTTTGCTTCTTTCTTTGCAAAGCGGGAAGGAAACATCCCTTTACTGGGCAGGCACCATGGTTCCTGTACTGTCCCATGCATGGAGCAATAAGGTAAAGTTTCTTTGCTTCTTTCTTTACAAAGAAAGAAGGAACACACAAAAAGGATGAATGTTATGTCGATTATACGCCGATTTTTACCGGTATTGCTGGCAGTCACGATGCTGGCGGGCTGTTCCAAGAAAGCCAAGACTCCCGAACCCACACCCACGTCGGCACCTGCTGCCACGGCGGCGCCGACGCCGGAACCCACCCAAACGCCGGAAAGTGCGTTGGCCATGGCGACGGCGTCCATCAATGCCACAAAGGATGCTCCCCAGGTAAAAGACCCTTTGACCTGGAACGAAGCTGCCGATGCCCTGATGGAAAAGCTGCTGGCGGAATTCGGCGGGGAAGGCATGACGCTGGACGCCGAGGACGGGTTCCCCTATCTGCTGGCGGTAAACCGTGCCGCCAACACCGTGACGGTGTACACCACCGACGAGAACAACCAGTACACCGTGCCCTTTATGGCGATGGTTTGCAGCGGCGGCAGCGACACCCCCACCGGTTACTGGAAAACCCCCGTCAACTATGAATGGCGGCTGCTGATGGGCCCCAGCTACGGGCAGTATGCCACCCGCATCTATGACGCCTACCTGTTCCACAGCGTGCCCTATTACAGCCAGCATAAAGACGACGTGGAATACGACGAATTCAATAAACTGGGCACCATTGCCAGCCTGGGCTGCATCCGGCTTGCGGTGGTGGATGTAAAATGGATCTACGATAACTGCCCCATCGGTACGCCGGTGGTGATCTACGACGACGAGAACGACCCCGGCCCCATGGGCAAACCGGGCACCATCTACACCGACCCCTCGGACGAGAGCAAGCGCGGCTGGGACCCCACCGACCCGGACCCGGCCAATCCCTGGGATGATGCCTACGAAACCGGCACGGCTATCCGCAGCCAGGCAGCCTGGGACCAGTGGGACGCCGAACACGAAAACTGGCTGGAAAGCCTGACCCCCACTGATTTGCAGGGTTGGAGCACCGATTCCAGCATTGTGGGCACCCGCGGATAACCTGCTTTCTTTGCCCCTACTTTCTTTGCAAAGAAAGTAGGCAAAGAAACTCCAACTATTTATCCCGCAAAATCATTTTTTCTTCTTTTATAGAAAAAAGGCATGGTCTTAGGACCATGCCTTTTTGTTTGAAATTTCTTCGGTTCCTTCTTTATAAAGAAGGAACAAAACTTACGTTTTCAAAGTAATGTAATACACCGGGCAGCGGGCCACATCGGTAAGCAGGGTGGCGGACTGGATGTCCAGAACTTCTTCGGCCAAAGCCAGCAGTTCGTCGGCGTCATAGATGTATCCGTACAGCACAAACCCCTGGGAAAGATCCCGGCTTTCCACCGCATCGGCCAGACTGGCGGCATCGTCGGTGCCGGAAGCCTGGTACACCGCTTCCCGCTGGGCAAATTCCGGCAGGAACAGGTCGGGGGCTACCTCATACCCGGCCGCGTTGAGCACCACCGCCGGCAGGGAAGCCGTATCCTCCAGCGCCGGGGCCCGCCCCGCATACTGGGTGTAGAGATACCCGTTGCCCTGGGTCAGGTGTGCCGACAAAACCGGCAGCAGCACCACAATGGCCAGCAGCGGTTCCCACCGGGGATACAGTGCCGACAACCGCGCCACCACCGCCGCCCCGGCCAGAATCAGCGGACCATACACCAGCACATAATACCGGTCTGCCTCAAAGGGGGCTACCTTGTTGATCACCACAATGTAGAAAAGCCCCGCCAATGCCAGCATGCAGGCAAACAACCCCATGCCCCGGGGCCGGCAGCCTGCCTTCCAGAGGATGGCCGCCGCCA
>NZ_JACJKP010000022.1 GCF_016901605.1 Gemmiger formicilis | reverse complement strand
ACCTGCGCAACGTGATGGTGGGCTGGTGCGACGGAGCGGCCCTGTACGGCTATTGTATCCCGGACCCTGCGGTGGGCAATTCCACCGGGTATCGGATTTCCCTGGCGGATGGCAGCGTCACCACCTTTCCCATGGCGCAGCAGGAAGCTATTGTCGGTGCGCAGGGAAACCGCCTGTTGACCATCCACACTGTTACGGAGGTGCCGCTGCCCAACTACAACACCGAAGGATGGGACACCTACCAGGCGGTATTGCAGAACGCCACGGTGGAATACGACTGGCTGGACCCCACCACCGGGGAACGCAGCAAGATACTGGAACGTCCTCACGATGGCTCCAATAACGGAAATCTGGATTTCTTCGGCCTTTTGGGCGGCAAACTCTATTTTGAAGACCAGACGCCGCAGGAAAACGGCGGTATCCAAAGGAATGCCATCTGCGTCTATGATACCGCCACCGGCCAGTGGCAGGACCTGCTGCGGCCCATCCCGGAGGAAAGTATGCGGCTGTCCAATGTGACGGTGACGGCCCTGCCGGACTGCACCGCACAGCAGGGACGGTATCTCTGGCTCAGCGGCTCCGACAATGTCAACGGCGAAAACCTGGGCTGGATGCTGGATACCCAAAGCGGAAAACTTATCCAGATAACGCAGAGGATGGAGGGCGAGGACGTTTCCGGCTGGCTTGTGGGTGTCGCCGCCTTCACTGACGACGGACGTTTTCTGGTCCGGACAGCACAGCAGGAGGGCGAATACGGTTCGGAGTACGTCTACGGCCTCGTCGACGCCGAAGCCTTTTTGCAGGGGGGCACCGACTATACACCGGTAACAACGGTAGGACGTTGAAAAGAAATAAAGTGTACACGACAGAGGAACAGCTGGTACTTGACAACAGACAAAATTTTTGAAAATATATACAAAAAACTTGAAAATGCTTCCATTTGGTGATAACATAAAAGCCGGTGAGAAATATTGTATAAAGGAGAGTGTTCCCATGTCGATCAAAAATGAGTACCTCAAGGGCGTCTACGAAGGCCTGGTCCAGCGCAACCCCGAGCAGAAAGAATTCCTGCAGGCTGCGGAGGAAGTCCTCGAAAGCCTGGAGCCGGTCATCGCCGCTCATCCCGAGTATGAGAAGGCCGGCCTGATCGAGCGTATGGTCGAACCCGAGCGCGTTGTGATGTTCCGCGTGCCCTGGGTGGACGACAACGGCAAGGTTCAGGTCAACCGCGGCTACCGTGTGCAGTTCAACTCTGCCATCGGTCCCTACAAAGGTGGCCTGCGCTTCCATCCCAGTGTTAACCTGTCCATCATCAAGTTCCTGGGCTTTGAGCAGTGCTTCAAGAACAGCCTGACCGGCCTGCCCATGGGCGGCGGCAAGGGCGGTTCCGACTTTGACCCCCACGGCAAGTCTGATGCCGAGGTCATGCGTTTCTGCCAGAGCTTCATGACCGAGTTGTACCGTCACATCGGTCCCGACACCGACGTGCCCGCCGGTGATATCGGCGTGGGCGGCCGCGAAGTCGGCTATATGTACGGCCAGTACAAGCGCATCTGCAATGAGTTTACCGGCGTGCTGACCGGCAAGGGCATTCCCTTCGGCGGCTCTCTCGCCCGTACCGAGGCTACCGGCTACGGCCTGTGCTACTTTGCCGATGAGATGCTGAAAGCCAACGGCAAGAGCTTCGAGGGGGCCAAGGTGGTCATTTCCGGTTCCGGCAACGTGGCCATCTACGCCAACCAGAAGGCTACCCAGCTGGGCGGCAAGGTCATTGCCATGAGCGACTCCAACGGCTACATCGTGGACGAAAACGGCATTGACTACAAGGTCATGAAGGAAATTAAGGAGGTCAAGCGCGCCCGCATCAAGACCTACCTGGATTACGTTCCCACTGCCAAGTACGTGGAAGGCAGCCAGGGCATCTGGACTGTCCCCTGCGACATCGCCCTGCCCTGCGCCACCCAGAACGAGCTGCCCCTGGAAGGCGCCAAGGCTCTGGTGGCCAACGGCTGCTACGCCGTGGCGGAAGGTGCCAACATGCCCTCCACCCCGGATGCCATTGCCTACCTGCAGGCCAACAACGTGCTGTTTGCTCCCGCCAAGGCATCCAACGCCGGCGGCGTAGCCACCTCCGGTCTGGAAATGAGCCAGAACTCTCTGCGTCTGGGCTGGACCTTTGAGGAAGTGGACGAGCGTCTGCACAACATCATGGTCAACATCTACAAGGCTGCTGCCGATGCTGCCGAGGAATACGGCTGCAAGGGCAACCTGGTGGCCGGCGCCAACATCGCAGGCTTCCTGAAGATCGCCTCCGCCATGATGAGCCAGGGCATCGTCTGATCCCCGTACATCCCCATAAAAACCAACAGGCACCCGCCGCAAGGCGGATGCCTGTTTTTTATTGCTGTAAAAATTCCCGGATTTCTTTTTCTATGGCGGCTACTTCCTCGGCAAAGGCCCGGGCCGATACCCGCAAGGCACCGTGTCCCAGTACGATCACCTGTTCGGCACCGTCGCTGCTCACCACCCGGGTGCGGCGCTCCTTGGCCAGCTCGTGGGTGGCACGTTCAATGTACATATCGGCGGTTTCGGCCTCCTTGGTGTAGACCACATACAGGTTGTGGTATTTTTCCACTTCCCGCACGCCGCCCCGCACTTTGTAAGCATCAAATACCAGAATGGGGATGCAGCGTTTATATCCGGCATAATTGCACAGAATATCCATCAGACGGCGGCGCGCTGCGTCCAGATTTTCCTGGGCGATGCGGTGCAGGTCCTCCCAGGCAAAAATCACGTTGTACCCGTCCACCAGCAGGTAATCCGGCCCGGTAGGCTGGGGCTTGGCCGGGGCCGCGGCGGCGGGGGTGGTGTGCAGGGCCGCCCGGGCGGCCTTTTTGGCGTCGGTGCCGTTTTTGCCGCGGTGGCGGATCTTGCCGTAAGTGCGCTCAAAAATGGCAAGCAGTTCCTTATCCTGTTCCAGTGTGCCGCGGTAGGCGTCCGCCCGGCGGCGCCGGGCGGTACCGTCGCCGTCCTCCTCAGGCTCGGGCTGGCCGGCCGGCGCCAGCCGTCGTGCCAGCCCGTTGTCCACATGGGCTTTGGCAGGCACTTCGTCCCACTTTACATTGTACCCGGCGCCGTGAGAACAGAACACCGAATCGGCGGGATTTTCCACGTCGGCATCGGCGTCGTACCCGGCGGCTGCAATGACCTCCTCGGCGTTGTGGCAGGCATCGTACCCCGCAGGCAGAACCGCCCAGCGGCCCAGGCCGTGGGTGTAGGATGCAATCTCCCGGGCGTACCCGCGGGAGGTGGCTACCGGCAATCGTCCGGTCAGCCGGGCAGTATCGCCCAGCGTTTCGGGCGGGTCAAAGGTGCCGCACATCCGCTGGATATCAGCCATGGCGCGGCCAATGGCGTCGGCAGGTACTTCCAGTGTGAAATCATACCAGGGTTCCAGCAGCTGTACGGCGTTTTTGCTCTGGGCAGTGCGCAGGCCCTGCCGTACCGCGCGGTAGGTGGCCTGCCGGAAATCGCCGCCCTCGGTGTGTTTCAGGTGGGCACGGCCTGCCGCCAGGGTGATTTTTACGTCGGTGAGCGGCGCACCGGTCAGAACACCGGGGTGGGTCCGCTCTGCCAGGTGGGTGAGTACCAGCCGCTGCCAGTTTTCTGCCAGACTGTCCGGCGGGCAATCCGCCGCCAGCTGTACGCCGCTGCCCCGGGGACCCGGTTCCAGCAGCAGATGCACCTCCGCATAATGGCGCAGCGGCTCATAGTGGCCAATGCCTTCCACGGCGGCGGTGATGGTCTCTTTATACAGAATACCGCCTTCGCTGAAAGTGACATGCAACCCAAAACGGCTTTGCAGCAGGGTCTGTAAGATCTCCAACTGGACTTCGCCCATCAGCTGCACATGCACTTCGGCCAGGTCATCCCGCCAGGCTACATGCAGCTGCGGGTCCTCCTGTTCCAGGGTCTGCAGGGCTTTCAGCAGGGTGTGGGGGTCTGCGTCGGGGCAGTCGGCCCGGTAGTTCAGCACCGGTTCCAGCAGGGGTGCTTCGGCGTCTGCCTCGGCCCCCAGGCCTTGGCCCGGACGGGTGGCAGAAGGTCCTGCCACCGCTACGACCATGCCGGGAGTGGCCACACTTACCAGCCGGAATTTGCTGCCGTTATACAGCCGCAGTGCGTCGGCCTTTTCTCCGCCCGGCAGAACCGCTTTTACCGGCAGCTGACCGCCGGTCACTTTCAGCCAGGTCAGCCGGGTGCCGGTCTCGTCCTGACTGACCTTGAACACCCGGGCGCCAAATTCCGGCCAGACCGGCGGCATCCGGGTCAGGGTCTGCAGTCCCTGCAGCAGGCGGTCGATGCCGTCCAGCCGCAGTGCCGCGCCGAAAAAGCAGGGAAATACCTGCCGCCGCGCAATGGCAGTGATCAGGGTATCATGCTGTGGGGCGCCGTCGGCCAGCACTTCCTCCATCAGCGGTTCGCTGCACAGGGCCAGTGCTTCGGCATCCGGCTCACCGGTGAAATCCACACAACCGTCCCCAAAGCGTCCCCGCAGTTCCCGCAGGCGCACCGCGGCATCCGCCCCCGGCAGGTCCATCTTGTTTACAAATACAAAGGTGGGTACCCGGTAGCGGGCCAACAGCTTCCAGAGAGTTTCGGTGTGGGCCTGTACGCCGTCGGTGCCGCTGATGACCAATACCGCGTAGTCCAGTACCTGCAGGGCGCGCTCCGCTTCGGCAGAAAAATCCACGTGACCGGGGGTGTCCAGCAGGGTCAGTTCCGTTTCCTCGGCGTCGGGACCGGCGGGCAATGTGAGGACTGCCTGCTTGGCAAAAATCGTAATGCCCCGGGCGCGTTCCTGGGCGTCGGTGTCCAGAAACGCATCCCGGTGATCCACCCGCCCCAACTTGCGCAGCACCCCTGCGCGATAGAGCATTCCTTCGGCCAGCGTGGTCTTGCCGCTGTCCACATGGGCCAGAAGCCCCACACATATCTGTTTGCGGGGTGATTCCCCGGTCTGTTTGGCCATAGTTGCCTCCGCTTGCACATTTCATTTTCGCTCCCCAGTATACCATAAAAGCAAGGGGATGGGGAGCCCCAACCAACAGAAAAGGGCCTGCCGTTGGGTGCGGCAGGCCCGGTACGGGCGTTCAGGAACGAATCAGTTCCGGGGGAATCAGGCTTTCGTCAAACATGACTTTGGAGTGGTTGTCCCGGACCAGCTCTTTGCCCACAACGTTTCCGGTCTGCTTGTCCAGAATGTTGCGGTAAATGCGGGAGATCCGGTAATAACCGTCCTCCTCCCGGGCAAAATGGTGGTCCTCCTCCACGATTTCATACGTCCAGGGGAAAGGCTGCTCGCTGCGCAGCTGGGCAATCAACTCCTCGCCCTCGCAGCGGACCAGCAACTGCACTTTCTGGTCGGTGGTGTTGCGGAATCGGAAATCCACGTAGTTGTAACAGATGGATGTTCCGGCACTGAAGGGGACACGCGGCCCTTCGTCGGGGGCCAGCGCATCGGAGTGGGCGTGGAACTCGGTCACGGTCAGGGGACTGTGCAGTACCAGCAGATGCAGCGTGTGGGAAAGATTGCACAATCCGCCGCCGATGTCGGCGACAAGCCGACCATGGGCGATGACCCGTCCGTCCTTATAACCGCGCCGGCGGGTGACTTTGCCCACTGTATGCCAGAAAGAAAAGGTCTCGCCCGGGCGGATGATCAGACCGTTGATTTTGGAACCGGCCAACCCGATGTTGACCGCTTTGTTCAGCTGATGCTGTAGGTTGACCCCCGGGGCCCGGCGGATCATGTGGACCTTCTGCTCCCAGACCAGATTGGGCAGGGGCGTGGTGTCCACGGTTTCGGCAAAATGCTCATGGCTCCGCAGATTGCGGATGTGCCGCCGCAGAATCTCCTTCTGCTCGGCAATGGCATAAAAGACCGGGTTCATTTCACAAAACAGTTTGCGCTTTTTTGTGGGCATGTAAGTTCTCCTCTTTTCTACTTCACAATGCCGCCCAACCGTTTCCAGGCAGGGCTGTGCCGCCAGAACCACAGGACCAGGTTTTCGGCGGCCCGCCGTTTGCCAAAATGCCGTTCCCCGGGATGGCGCAAAAAGTCCACCCGGATGCTGGCCAGCCCGGCGCGGTTGGCACCGTACACGTCGGTGAACAGCTGGTCCCCAATGACGATGGTCTGCTCCCGGGAAAGCCCCAGCGTCTTTACCGCCTGCAGGTAGGCGGCGGGCGCCGGTTTGTCGGCTTCCGCAATATAGGGGGATTCAATGTGGGCCAGAAACCGCAGGATGCGTTCCTCGCTGTTGTTGGAAAGGAGCAGCGTTTGCAGGCCCATACTATGAAGGCGGCGGAACAGCGCATCCACTTCTTCGTTGGAATCGGCCCCATGCAGGACCAGTGTGTTGTCAATGTCGAACAGAATACCACGATAGCCCAGTCGGTAGAGCTTTTCGTAGTCAATGGAAAAGACGCTGTCTGCCGTTTCCCAGGGATAAAAACGGTTCAGCAGCATGGTGCGCCCTCCTCCGGGTGGTCCAGATACCGGCAGACAGTCTCGATCTGCCCGGCAAAATCAGGACCGAATTTCTGTTGGAAGAAAGCGCTGCCGATGGTAAAGGCCCAGGGGCCTATGGATTTGATCTCGTCCAGGCGCTGGTAGCTGTCAACGCTGCCTGCCACACAGACCGGGGCATCCACAGCGGCCACAAACCGGCGGATCAGATCAGTTTTGTCGCCGGTGTAGCGGTACCCCAGCAGATCAAAGCCAAAGACGCCCTTGCGCAGGCAGTCCTCTGCCTGGCGGATCATCTCATCGGGGGTGCCTTCCAGCACCGAAGGACGGCCGGTCACCCGGCCTACAAAGGGCATGTATTGCATGCCGTGGGTGCGGCAGAAATTCAGAATGGCATCCGAATAGACGGTGCCCATCAACAGGTCACAGCCGCAATCGGCGGCCATCCGGGCACCGCGCAATCCTTCCTCCTCGGTGTAGGCCACCACTTCCAGCGCGGTCTTTTTGCCGCAAGCCTTCATTTGGGCAAACAGTTCACGCATGGCGGGCAGGGAAAGGCCTTCCTCCTTAAAGCCCCAGTATTCGGCCGGTGTGTTGCGGCACTGGGCAAAGAGGTCTGCCGCGTTAGGGACCGTACGGTCCTGGTAGGTCAGCATAACAATCAGACGGGTGGTTTTCAATACAGGGACCCCTCCAATCTTCGAAATTCCTTTGTTTATGGGGAATCGTCTGGTTTTCATTATACGGTATCGGTACAGGCACGTCAACTTTTTGTCGACAGACATGTGGAAAACAGAGAAAATCAAAAAATTAATAATAAATCCTAAAAAAGCCCTTTACAAACCAAAATAGTATGATATAATAAAAGCACAGATCGGGAGCACGGTCTGCACAAAACAAACTATCATTTTTTAAGAATAAAGAGCAAACCTAAGGAGGCAAGCTATGGAACTGAAATACTTTATCTGTGAGCACTGCGGCAATATCATCACGATGGTGGAGGACAAGGGTGTCCCCGTATTCTGCTGCGGCCAGAAGATGACCCCGCTGGTGCCCGGCACCGTGGAAGCCGCCCATGAAAAACACATTCCGGTGTACACCGTGGACAATGGCGTCGTGCATGTGACCGTGGGCAGCGTGGAGCACCCGATGCTGGATGCTCACTATATCACCTGGATCTCTCTGCAGACCAAGCAGGGCAGCCAGATCAAGCACCTGAAGCCCGGCGAGGCCCCCAAGGCTGATTTCGCCCTGACCGAAGGCGACGAGGTTGTGGCCGTTTACGCCTACTGCAACCTGCACGGCCTGTGGAAAGCCTGAGTTTTTCCACTGAATTTCTGAAAAATACGTTATAAAAGGAGCGTTTTCTTATGAAAAAGTATGTTTGCCCCTGTGGCTATGAGTATGATCCCGCCGTCGGTGATCCCGACAATGGCATCGCCCCCGGCACTGCCTGGGAAGATGTTCCCGCTGATTGGGTCTGCCCGGTCTGCGGCCTTGGTAAGGATTCCTTCACCGAGGAATAATCCATAAGAAATAAACCCCGGAGCGTCCGCAAGGAGGCTCCGGGGTTTTGTGTTTAATGGCGCCAGGTCCACCAAAGGAATTTGGTGTTGGTGACAAAATAGCGTTTGAACAGTCGTTTGGGGTCCTGAAGCAGGCGATACAGCCATTCCAGGTTGCAGCGCTGCATCCAGCAGGGAGCGCGGCGAATGTTGCCTGCCTCATAGTCAAAGGCTGCGCCTACGCCCAGCATCAGGGCATGGACCCGGCCCTGGTGGGCGGCCATCCATCGTTCCTGTTTGGGGGCGCCCAGGCCAACCCAGACAAAATCCGGGCGGGCTTCATTGATGGCGGCTACGGCAGCTGCGTCCTCCTCCTCGGTCAGGGGGCGGAAAGGGGGAGACACCATCCCGGCAATGACGGCGCCGGGATAATTCCGGGTGATTTTCTCCCGCAGAATATCCAATGTTTCCTGGGTGGAACCGTAGAAGTAGTGGCGGTAATGTTTTTGGGCACTTTCCCGCAGCATTTCTTTCATCAGGTCGGGGCCGGTGACCCGGGCGGCCTGGGCAAAGCCTTTGCGGCGGCTGTACTGAGAAAGCGGCCCGCCGTCGGGCAGCGCCATCACAGCACCGTTTTGTACGGCGCGGTAGCTGGGGTCGTCGTGGGCGGTCACGGTGGTGTGTACATTGGCTACACAGATATATTCGCCGCGCCAGTCATCCAGATGTTCTTCGATCCGGCGCACGGTGGTTTCCATATCGGTTACGGCAATGCGGACGCCCATGATCTCACAGACGGGCATGGCCTGATTGGGGTTTTGCATGCGGGTGCCTCCCTGATCTCAAAGGAATCATACCGTTCTATCATACCATTCCTGCGGCCAGGATTCAACTCCGAAACAAAAGTCGGCGTGCGGTCATTGCTTTGTTGTGCGGCAATAGCGGCGGCTCAAAACACCGCCGCCGATGATCCTCATATTGATCATACGTTCTTCTTGAAACTGCAAGAAAAGGTCCGGAGCGCTGCCCCAAAATCTACATAAGCCACAAACTGCGGCGGTTGATTTTGGTGGTTTTGCTCCGGTGGGCGAAAACAAAAACAACCGCCTTCCCACAGCGGGAAAGCGGTTGTTGTGCATTTATTCGATCTTCATCATGCGGTAACCCACACCGATGTGGGTCTGGATGTACTGGGGGGAACCGGGGGCGGACTCCAGCTTTTTGCGCAAAGTGGCCATGAACACCCGCAGGGAAGCCACGTCGTTTTCCCAGCTGGTGCCCCATACTTTCTGGGTGATGTAGGTGTGGGTCAGGACTTTGCCGCAGTTGTGGGCCATCAGGCAGAGCAGCTTGTATTCAATGGGGGTCAGGTGCAGTTCCTTGCCGTCCAAAAAAGCGCAGCCGGCTGCAAAGTCGATGGTCAGCTGGCCGTTGGTGAATACCGGGCTGCCGCTGGTGTGCATGGCGGCCAGCCGGCGCTGGGTCACCCGCAGGCGGGCCAGCAATTCTTCCACCGAGAAGGGCTTGGTCAGGTAATCGTCGGCACCGGAATCCAGTGCTTCGATCTTGTCGGCGTCCTCGCTGCGGGCGCTGATGACGATGATGGGCATATCGGACCAGCTGCGCACCCGGCGGATCACTTCCACGCCGTCCAAATCGGGCAGGCCCAGGTCCAGCAGCATAATGTCGGGGTTGCTGGTGGCGGCTTCCCGCAGGGCGGCTTCGCCGCAATCCGCTACCAGGTAGCGGTAGTCGTGGGTTTTCAGGGTGGTGGTCATCAGGTTGCGGATGGGGGCATCGTCCTCCACCACCAGAATCAGCGGTTTATTCATGTAATGTTACCTCCCCCAGCGGCACCGTAAAGGTGAACACGCACCCGTGCGGTGTGTTGTCGGTCAATGTGATGGTGCCGCCGTGGGCGTCCACAATGCCCTTGCAAAGCGCCAGTCCCAGCCCCAGGCTGCGGCGGCTGTCGGCGACTTTATGTTCGCCGGTATAAAACATCTCAAACACATGGGCCTGTCTGGCGGGCGCGATGCCGGGGCCGTCATCCGTTACCGAGAGGACGGCAAAATGATCCTGCTGCCGTGCCGCTACGGTGATGGTGGAACCGTCGGGCGTATATTTGATGGCGTTGTCCACCAGATTGATAAGCACCTGCACGATCAGCCGGGCGTCCATCCGTGCCAGCAGCAGTTCGTCGGGCAGGTCCACCCGGATGTTGTGCCGGCAGTTCTGGCGGTTGGTGTGGCGCAGCGCTTCCTCAATGACTTCGCCCACCAGTTCGGTGGAAAGCCGCAGATTCATCCGCCCGTCCTCGATGCGGGTGATGGAAAGCAGATTCTCCACCAGATTGATCAGCCAGATGGAGTCATCGTAGATATCCAGGGCGATCTGGTGCCGGGCTTCCTCGTCCAGTTTGGCATCGTTGGCCAGCAGATTGGCCGCGTTGCCGGAGATGGAAGTCAGCGGTGTGCGCAGATCATGGGAGATGGCCCGCAGCAGATCGGCCCGCAGCTGTTCGTTTTTGGCCAGCAGGGCGGCACGTTCTTTCTCCTCGATATTGCGGATGTTCTGTATAGCCAGCGTCACCGTGATGATGGAGACGATGAGCATGATGGCGATGGTAAAGGGGTAGCCTTTTTCATACGCATGCAGCGTCAGGCGCGGCTCTGTGAAAAAGAAGTTGAAGAGCAGAACGCTGGCCACCGAACTGAACACCCCGCAAAAATAGCTTTTGGTGAACAGGGAAGTGAGCAGCGTTCCCAGAACGAATACCGAAATGATGTTTGCCTTGGTAAAGGCAAACTGCCAGAATATATTGCCGATGACCGTGCCGGCGGCCAGGATCAGGGCTGTGACCAGCAGATCCTGCCAGCGGGGGATCATCTGTGCGCGCAGGTCATGGGGCTGTGTTTGTTGTGCCATACTGCTACCGCCTCCTGTCTGGTATCATACCACACAACGCCCCGCAATACCAGCAGGGGGTTCAGGGGCGGCGGTGATGGAACCGCAAAGGGTCCCGGTCCTGGCGGATTTGCAGCAAAAAGTCATCCAGACGGCAGCAGACAAACCAGCCGAATCCGCCTGCTGCCAGCATACCCAAAGCCAGCAGAAAATCTCTCACAGGGATAGCCCTCTTTCCGTTACAGATGGAAGCAGCGCTTGATGGACCGGTATTCACCCAGGACCAGCAGCGTGCCCTCGGCGGGCAGCACCGTGTTGGAAGAGATATTCACATCAATGGCGCCGTTCTGCTTGATGCCCAGCAGGTTGATGCCGTACTTTTTGCGGATGTCGATGTCACCCACCGTTTTGCCGGCCCAGTGTTCCGATGCGGGCACTTCCATAATGGCGTTGTTGGCGTCCAGTTCAATGTAGTCCACCAGATGGTTGGAACCATAGCGCACAGCCGCCCATTTTGCCAGCTGTTTTTCGGGGTACAGGATTTCATCCGCGCCGTTGCGCAGCAAGAATTTGGCCTGCACATCCCGTTCCGCGCGGGAAACGACCAGCTGGGCGCCCAGTTCTTTCAGCAGGGAGGTGGTTTCCAGCGAACTCTGGAAATCCCCGCTGATGGCTACGATGCAGACGTCGAAGTTGCGTACACCCAGCGCTTTGAGAAAGTCTGCGTTGGTGCTGTCGCCAATCTGGGCGTTGGTCACAATGTCCAGTACCTCGTTGACCCGGTCTTCGTTTTCGTCCACGGCCATGATCTGGTGGCCCTGTTCGTTCAGTTCCATGGCAATGTGCCGTCCAAAGCGGCCCAGGCCAATCAACAAAAATGATTTCATATTCCTCTTCCTTTCCCGTCAGCCGACGGTGATGCGCTCCTGCGGCAGACGGCTGGCTGTTTTGGAAAAACCGGACAGCGCCGCATAAATCAGCGTCAGGCCGCCTACGCGGCCAATGAACATTAAGGCAATGAGAATCCCCTGGGAGAGCAGCCCCAGCGAGGGAGTCAACCCCAGCGAAAGCCCCACGGTACCCACTGCCGAAGCGGTTTCAAACAGGCAGGCGGACAGGGGCAGTTTCTCTACAGCGCTGATCACAAAACCGCCGCCCAAAAACAGGGTCAGGTACATAAAGCAGACGGTGGAAGCGCTGCACACCGCTTTGTTGTCGATACGGCGCCCAAAGAAATGGGGCTCGCTGCGGCGCTGAAATACCGCAATGGCGTTGGCAAACAGCACGGCAGCGGTGGTGGTTTTCATACCGCCGGCAGTGGACCCGGGGGAACCGCCGATCAGCATGAGCATAATGGTCAGCCCCTGTCCTACGCCGGAAAGGGCGGTCAGATCGGCTGTGTTGAAACCGGCGGTACGGGGAGTGACGGACTGGAACAAAGAGGCCAGCAGCCGCTCTTTGCCCGACAGGGCGGAGAATTCCCCGAAATAGAACCAGATGGCAGGCAGGACGATCAACAATGCCGTGGTGGACAGGATCACCTTACTCTGCATACGGTAGCGGTGCAGATGCAGCTTGTTGGCACGGATATCATCCCAGGTCAAAAAGCCGATGCCGCCCACCACGATCAGGGCCATGATGGTCAGGTTGATGATGGGTTCGGCTCGGTAGGAGGTCAGGGAAGGGTATTGGGCATCCGGGGTGCCCAGCAGGTCAAAACCTGCGTTGCAGAAAGCGGAAACCGAGTGGAAAACCGCCATCCAGATACCCCGCAGCCCGTAATCCCGGCAGAATACCGGCAGCATACAGGCCGCGCCCAGCGCTTCGATGCACAGCGAAGCCTTGATGATGAACCCGGTCAGCCGTACGATGCCGCCTACCTTGGGGGCGGCGATGGCTTCCTGCATGGTGCCGCGCTGCATCAGTGAGATCTTGCGCCCCGACAACAGCGAGAAAAAGGCCGCCACCGTAATGACACCCATGCCGCCGATCTGGATCAGCACCATGATGACGGCCTGACCGAAAATCGACCAGTGGGTAGCGGTGTCCTGCACCACCAGGCCGGTCACACAGACGGCGGATGTGGCGGTGAACAGCGCCTGGTTAAAGGGGGTTACGGAAAAATCCTGTGAGGAAACAGGCAACATCAGCAGCAAACTGCCACCCAGGATCACCGCTGCGAACAGCAGAATGATGGTCTGGAAGGTGGTCAGCCGCGGCGGGCGAAAACCTGCCATGGAAACGCCTCCGATTATAGATGATTTTGGTTTTCTCATTATAGGCGTTCTATGTTTAAGAAAGCATAAATATCCCGGCGCTGACATTAAGACCGTATAAAGACGCAAAAAAGGCAGGGCACCGCGAAGCGATGCCCTGCCGGACAAAAACAGAAAAATCAGCGATCCACCACGGGAACGGCGTCCTCGCAGCGTTTATCCAGGTCGTTGAGGTAAAGGTCGGTCTCCCGTACCACCACACCGGACAGCAGCAATACGGCAATCAGGTTGGGAATAGCCATTAAGGCGTTCAGGGTGTCAGCCACAGTCCATACCAGATTCAGTGCCACCACGGGGGAGATGGCCGCCACCGCCACGTATACGATGCGGTAGAATACCTGCCCTTTGCTGCCTACCAGATATTCCAGGCAGCGCTCACCGTAATAGGACCAGCCCAATACGGTGGAAAAAGCGAAGGAAATGATCCCCACCACCAGAATGACCGGTCCCAATACGGGGATCTGGTCAAAGGCCAGGGTGGTCAGGATGCCGCCGTCCGAAATGGCGCCCATATCGATGGCGGGGTTTTTCATAATGCTGGATACCAGCACCAGGCCGGTCATCAGGCAGACCACCACGGTGTCCCAAAAGGTACCGCTGGAGGATACCAGTGCCTGACGCACCGGGTTGCGGGTCTGGGCAGCAGCCGCCACAATGGGGGCTGAACCCATGCCCGATTCGTTGGAGAACAGGCCCCGGGCCATGCCGTAGCGCATGGCCAGCATAATGCCGCCGCCGGTCAGGCCGCCGGCCGCCGCGCCGGGGGTAAAAGCCAGCCGCAGAATGGTGGTCACTGCGGCCCACAGGTAGTCACGGTTGTAGAACAGGATGCCCAGGCAGCCCAGAATGTAAAAGGCTGCCATAAAGGGAACCAGCTTTTCGCATACATTGGCAATGCTCTGGATGCCGCCAAAGATGACCAATGCGGTCAGACCGGCCACCACAACGCCCACCACCCAGGGGGGGATGCCCAGGTTGGCCTGGCAGACGGTGGAGATGGCGTTGACCTGGGTGGCGCAGCCGATGCCGAAGGAAGCCAGCGTGCCGAACAGGGCAAACAGGATGCCCAGCCATTTCAGGTGAAGCCCCCGTTCCAGGGCGTACATGGCGCCGCCCTGCATCCGGCCGTCCTTGGTTTTGACCCGGTATTTCACGGCAATCAGCGATTCGGCATACTTGGTGGCAATGCCGAAAATGCCGGTGATCCAGCACCAGAATACGGCGCCCGGGCCGCCCAGGGCAATGGAGGTGCCCACACCGATGATGTTGCCGGTGCCGATGGTGGAAGCCAGTGCCGTGGTCAGGGTGGCAAACTGGGAAACTTCTCCCTCGGCATCCGGGTCCCGGCTGACCGACAGGCGAATGGCTGTCAGCAGTTTGCGCTGGATGCCCCGGGTGCGTACAGTCATGAACAGGTGGGTGCCCAGCAACAGCAGCATGGTAGGCCAGGCCCACACCCACTGGTTGGTCACGTTGATGAAATTGACAATGGCGTCCATCATGGTGGTGTCTCTCTCCCTTGGACCGCCCCGCAAGACGGTGGTTTGGCGGCAAAAAACAAAGCGTGCCCGCGCAGTACATCCTGTGCGAACACGCCATCGTGCCTTGCTACTATTTGTATGATACACCGTTTGACGTTAGTCCGTCAAGTATGGGGCGGTTTTGCACCACGGCCCCCTTTGTGGTACAATGGCCCGGGAAACTCTTCCGCAGAAAGGAACTTTGCCATGGCTGTACCTTATATATTGACAGGCCGCCCCTGCAGCGGCAAAACAACGCTGGCAGCCTGGCTGTGCCGCCGCCTGCCCCAGCCGGTGGCCGGTCTGCGTACCCTGTGTACCGGGCGATGCGAAGCCGGACCGCTGTTTTCCATGCAGGATCTGACCACCGGGCGGATGGTTCCCATCAGCCGGGAGGAAAACGGCCGGGTGTGCGGGATTCCCCGGACCTTTGAAACTTTCGGTACCGAGGTACTGCAGGCCGCCATAAACAGCCACGCCCGGACGGTGCTGGTGGATGAGGTGGGGCGTTTTGAACGCAACTGCACCGGCTATCTGGATATGCTGACCGAACTGCTGGCCGGTCCCCGCACCGTAGTGCTTACCGTAAAACGGGAAGACCTGCCGCATCTCAACGCCCTGCGCGCATGGCCCGGCGCGGTGCAGATCGACCTGGACGCCGAATCTCCCGAAACGGTGCGTGCCCGGCTGGCCCAGACACTGCCGGTCTGCCTCCATCCGGGGGTGAGTGTGCGGCTTTTCCGGGAGGAAAAGTGTTTCGGCCCCGGTCCGCTGCAGCTGCTGGAACTGGTGGGGCGCACCGGGTCGCTGCACAAAGCCGCTGCCGCCATGGGCATGGCATACTCCAAGGCGTGGAAGATGCTGGGCAATCTGGAAGCCCAGTGGGGCTTTGCCATGGTGGAGCGCAAGGGCGGCGGTGCCGGGGGCGGCGGCTGCCTGCTGACGCCCCGCGCCTGGGACCTGCTGGCCCGCTACCGTGCGGTGCAGTGGGCAGGCGAACATGCAGCCCATGAAGAATTTGCGCGGCAGTTTGCGGAGTTTTGAAAAAACGACCGACATAGTACGACTTCTTTTGACATCGCGTTATTCTTGTGCTAGAATAACGTGGTGAGCCTTGCATGGCTGACACAGAAGGAGGAAGATGGAATGAAACCCCGTTTTATGCAAAAATTCACCGCGCTGGTGTTGGCGGCTGCAATGGCCGTTACCCTGGCAGCCTGCGGCGCAACGGCGTCGTCGGCAGTATCGTCGCAGGCGTCGCCGGAAAGTACCGCTTCTTCGGAAGCAGCGTCCGCCCCGGCGGAAGCCACCGCCGAAACCGCCGGTATCACCTTTACCGACCAGGCTGGCCGCACCGTTACGCTGGAACAGCCTGCCGAGAGCATCGTCAGTTGCTATTACATCACCACCTATGCGGTGATCGCCTTGGGCCAGAAAGATAAGATCGTCGGTCTGGAAAACAAGGCCGATACCCGTGCCCTCTATGCGCTGGCGGCCCCGGAACTGCCCGAACTGACCCAGGTGGGGACGCTGAAAGAATTGAACGTGGAAGCGGTCGCTTCGCTGGACCCTGATCTGGTCATTATGCCCAAAAAGCTGATGGACAACGCCCAGACGCTGGAAGATCTGGGCATTACCGTCATGGTAGTGGACCCCGAAACCCAGGAAGGGCTGGAAACCATGCTGTCCCTCATCGGGCAGGCCTGCGGGGCCGAGGAACAGGCCGAAGCGCTGATCCAGTATACCCACGAAAAACTGGAAACCGCAGCCGCATTGACCCAGGACCTGGAAAAGCCCAACGTTTGCATGCTGGGCAACGGCAGCTACCTGACCGTGGCCCCGGCCGCCATGTACCAGAATGATCTGATCGAACAGGCAGGCGGCGTGAATGCCGCGGCCGATATCGAGGAAGATTACTGGGCCGAGGTCTCTTACGAAACGCTGCTCAGCCTGGCACCTGATGTGCTGGTGATTCCCTCTGGAGCCGACTACACGGCTGCGGATGTGTTGGGCGATGCCCAGCTGGCGGACCTGCCCGCCGTGAAAAACGGTGCCGTTTACACCATGCCCCAGGGGCTGGACGAGTGGGATTCTCCCACGCCTTCCGGAGTGCTGGGCGTGCTGTGGCTCACCAGCGTGCTGCATCCCGATGCCTATTCTTTTGAGGAGTTCACCGCCGACGCCCAGGAATTCTACCAGACTTTCTACGGCTTTACGCCGGACTCTTCCCTGATCACGAAATAACATATTGTATATTTTTGAAAAAATATACCGAAAGGAATCTTCTCTATGTGCTCACGCACCCGTCTGTGCACCCTTCTGGTGCTTGCGCTGCTGGTTTTGCTGGCAGCTGCGTCGGTGTGCGTGGGCACATTTCCGCTTAGTCTGGGTCAAATCTGTACCCTGCTGGGGGGCGGCCTGCGGGATACCATGGAAGCACGGGTCTTTTTCACCTTGCGCCTGCCCCGTACCGGGGCGGCGGTGCTGGCAGGGCTGGCACTGGGGGCTGCGGGCGGCGTGTATCAGACGATTTTCCGCAATCCGCTGGCGTCCCCGGACCTGACCGGCGTGGCGGGCGGTGCCTCTTTGGGGGCTGCCGCGGCCATTGTGCTGGGGGCGGGCAGTGCCGTGCAGATCATGGGCGGCGCCTTTGTCTGCGGCATGGCCAGTCTGGCGGCGGTGCTGGCCCTGGTGCGTGCGGCACGGGCGGACCGGACCGCTACCTATGTGCTGGCAGGTATTCTGGTCAGCGCTTTGGCGGAAGCGGGCGTCATGCTGTTGAAAACTTTGGCCGACCCCGAGCGGGAATTGGCCGCCATTGAGTATTGGACCATGGGCAGCCTGTCCGCCATTACGCTGGCAAAGCTGACGGTGATGGCACCCCCGGTGCTGGTGGGCTTGGTTCTGGTATTGCTGTTCCGCCGGCAGGTGGCGCTGCTCTCCCTGGGGGAAGAAAGCGCCCGGGCATCCGGCCTGGAACCGGGCCGCTGGCGGGTACTGCTGCTGGCGCTGACCACGCTGATGGTAGCGGCCGTGGTCAGCGTGGCCGGGGTGATCTCTTTTGTGGGGTTGATCGCCCCCCATATTGCCTACAGACTGCTGCGCCGCCGCGGCGGGGCGTTTTTGCCGCTGTGTGCGCTGGTGGCGGCCGATTTGATGCTGGCTGCCGACCTGCTGGCCCGCAGCGCGGGGCAGGGGGCCGAACTGCCGCTGAGCATTTTTACCGTGCTGTTTGCGGCACCGGTGCTGGCAGCTTTGCTGGTAGGCGGAAGGGGGCAGGAAGATGCTGCTTGAGGTCAACAGCCTGACGGTCGGTTATGGCCGCCCGGTGGTGCGGGAAGCATCGCTGGCGCTGCAGGCCGGGCAGATCACAGCCCTGTTGGGGCCCAACGGCTGCGGAAAATCCACCCTGCTGCGGGGGATCAGCGGCAGCGGCAAGGTTTTTGAAGGGACTGTGCAGGTCTGCGGGCGGGATTGCCTGGCCATGACGGCGCGCCGCAGGGCACGCTGCCTGGCGGTGTTGCCCCAGCGCATGGGAGTGCTGCCCGGCCTTACGGTGCGGGAAATCATTGCCATGGGCCGCTATGCCCACAGCGGTATCTTTGGCGGCCCGGCTCCCGGCGATGCCCGGCGGGTGCAGGACACAGCCCGGATGTTCGGGGTGGAATCTCTGCTGGATACCGATGCTGCGGCACTCAGCGAAGGACAGCGACAGCTGATACACCTGTGCCGGGTGGCTGTGCAGGACACACCGGTGCTGCTGCTGGATGAACCCAACAGTGCGCTGGATTTTGCCAACACCCACCGGCTGTTTGCGGTGCTGCGCCGCTGGGTGCGGGACCGCAATAAAGCGGCGCTTATTGTGCTGCATGACCCGGCGCTGGCTTTGCGCTACTGTGACCGGCTGCTGCTGATGCAGGCGGGGCAGCTGTGCGGCGCGCTGCACCCCGGGGACGGTGTCCCGGCCATACAACAGGCATTGAAACCGCTGTATCCGGGGCTGCAGGTGGTCCCGGGACCGCAGCCGGGGCAGTTGTTCTGTACCATGCAGGAAAACTGTGGTGGATAGTGTGCAAAATCCGGATGGCTTTCCCGCAGGATTTTTGTTGTTTTGCTGGATTTGCCGGGACGCTATGGGTCTGATATTGACAGAAAACATCCTTCTATTGCTATAATAGAGAGATGTTTATCCTTTTACCGCATGTTTTGGGGAAAACCTGCCGGAAAAACACAATTCAACCTGTCGGAAGAAAGGCGGCAAGTATATGAAAGAGGAGATCCAACAAAAAGAGTCACAGGGCTATGTGACCCCTTACGATTTTAAGGGAAAACTGCCCTGGCGTCAGGCGGTGCCCCTGGGCCTGCAGCACGTGCTGGCCATGTTCGTGGGCAACCTGACCCCCATTCTGATCATCACCAGTGCCTGTGCGGCGGGCGGCGGTGCCGAGGAGTTCGCCCAGATCCAGGTGGCCCTGCTCCAGAACGCTATGCTGGTGGCGGGCATCGTTACCCTGGTACAGCTGTTCTCGGTAGGCCCCATTGGCGGCCAGGTTCCCATCATCATGGGCACCAGTTCCGGTTTTATCGGTGTATTCCAGAGCGTCAACCAGATCATGGGCGGCGGTATTCTGAGCTATGGCGCCATTATGGGCGCTTCCATCGTGGGCGGTTTGTTTGAGACGGTGCTGGGCGCCTTCCTCAAACCCCTGCGCCGCTTCTTCCCGGCGGTGGTCACCGGCACCGTGGTTATGTCCATCGGTCTTTCCCTGATCAGCGTGGGCGTGGCTTCTTTCGGCGGCGGCAGCTCTGCCAAAGACTACGGCTCGCTGGAAAACCTGCTCATCGCACTGGCTGTTATGATCATCATTCTGGTGTTCAAGCACGGTGCCAAGGGCATGGCCAGCTCTTCCTGCATCCTCATCGGCATCGTTTGCGGATACATCATCTGCGCTGTGCTGCCGTTCTTCCTTTCTCCCACCGGCGTAACGGCCGACGGCGTGGAGTATACCAAAGCGTGGGTGCTCAACTGGAACAAGGTGGCGGAAGCTTCCTGGTTTGCGGTGCCCCAGCTTATGCCGGTCAAGCCGGTGTTTGACCTGCGGGCCATCCTGCCGGTGGCGGTCATGTTCATTGTTACCGCTGTCGAGACCGTGGGCGACATCTCCGGCGTGACCGAGGGCGGCATGGGCCGTGAAGCCACCGACAAGGAACTGTCCGGCGGCATCATCTGTGACGGCCTGGGTTCCACCTTTGCTGCGTTCTTCGGCGTGCTGCCCAACACCAGCTTCAGCCAGAACGTGGGCCTGGTCACCATGACCAAGATCGTCAACCGTACGGCGCTGGCTTTCGGCGCCGTGTTCCTGGTGCTGTGCGGCCTGCTGCCCAAGCTGGCGGCGCTGGTTTCCATCATGCCCCAGAGCGTGCTGGGCGGTGCGGCGGTCATCATGTTCTCGTCCATCGTTATGAGCGGTATCCAGCTCATTACCAGCGATAAGCTCACCCCCCGCAACATGACCATTGTGTCTGTGGCGCTGGGCCTGGGCTACGGTATGGGTTCCAACACCGCCGTGCTGGCCGGTCTGCCCCAGCTGGTCCAGCTGATCTTTGGCGGTTCCGGTATTGTGCCCGCGGCCTTTGTTGCCATCCTGCTGAATGTTCTGCTGCCCAAAGATGCCCCCAAAGAGGCTGTGGAAGCAGAAAAGCAGGCCTGAGTTTCTTTGGAAAATTTTCGCCCCGCTGCCCCGGCGGGGCTTTCTCTTTGCGCGCTTCCATGCTATACTGAAACCAAACACAGCCATTTTAGTGGAGGAGGTACCCACCTTGCTGACGATCAAGCAATACGTGCGGGCACAAAGCCTGGACGAAGCCTATACCTTGTGCCAGAAACGGGCCAATGTGGTGCTGGGCGGTATGCTGTGGCTCAAGACCCAGAACCGCACGGTGGACACGGCCATCGACCTGAGCGACCTGGGCCTGGATACCATTGAAGAAACACCCGACGAATTCCGCATCGGTGCCATGGTCACCCTGCGCCAGCTGGAACAGAACCGGGAACTGGCCGCATACACCCGCGGCGCCATGGCGGAAAGTGTCCGTCATATTGTGGGCGTGCAGTTCCGCAACCTGGCCACGGTGGGCGGCAGCATCTACGGACGCTTTGGCTTTTCGGACGTGCTGACGCTGTTCCTGGCGCTGGATGCGGCGGTGGAACTGCACCACGGCGGCCGGGTGCCGCTGGCCGAGTATGCGGCCCGTCCCTATGAACGGGACATCCTGACCCATATTGTGGTGCCCAAACAGCCGGGCACCGTGGCCTACCTGGCCCAGCGCAATATTTCCACCGACTTCCCGGTGCTGACCTGTGCCGTGGCGGTCCGTCAGGACGGTGTGCGCTGCGCCGTAGGCGCCCGCCCCATGAAGGCACAGCTTTATCAGGGCAACCCGGCGCTGCTGGCGGGCGGCATCACCCCCGAAACCGCCGAAGCCTTCGCCGGCAGTGTTGCCGCCGAAGCCGCCTTTGGCAGCAATCTGCGCGCCGGGGCGGATTATCGCCGCGCCATCTGCAAGGTGCTGGTGCGCCGCGCCCTGCTTGCCTGTAAGGAGGATGCATAATGGAGATCCAACTCAAACTCAACGGCCGTCCGGTGCGGGACAGCATCGACGCCGACACCCTGTTGCTGGACTTTGTGCGCGCCCATGGCTGCACCAGCGTGAAGCGCGGCTGCGAAACTTCCAACTGCGGGCTTTGCACGGTTTTGCTGGACGGCAAGCCGGTGCTGTCCTGCTCGGTGCTGGCGGCACGGGCTGCGGGCCATGAGGTCCAGACGCTGGAAGGCCTGCAGGCGGAAGCCCAGGAATTTGTCAGCTTTATTGCCGATCAGGGCGCGGAGCAGTGCGGTTTCTGCAACCCCGGCTATGTGATGAATACCATCGCCCTGCTGCGGGAAAACCCCGACCCCACGGACGATGAGATCCGCGCCTATCTGGCAGGCAATCTCTGCCGCTGTTCCGGCTACGAAGGCCAGCTGCGCGGCATCCGGGCGTTTTTGAACGCCCGCAACCAGGCAAAGGAGGAGAAGGAACGTGGCTGAACTGAAAACCGTCGGCAGACCTGCGCGCAAAAAGGATGCCATGAACCTGCTGCTGGGCAAACCCGCTTTTGTGGAGGATGTCACGCCCCGTGACTGCCTGGTGGTCAAGGTGCTGCGCAGCCCCCATGCCCATGCGCTGATCCGTTCCATCAATACCGACATTGCCATGAAGGTCCCCGGTATGGTGGCCATTTTTACGTATAAGGATGTGCCCGACAAGCGGTATACAAACGCGGGCCAGACCTATCCCGAACCGTCGCCCCATGACCGCCTGATCCTGGACCGGCGGGTACGCTTTGTGGGGGATGCGGTGGCCATTCTGGCCGGCGAAACCGAAAAAGCCGTGGACAAGGCCATGAAACTCATCAAGGTGGACTATGAAGTGCTGCCTGCTGTGCTGGACCCCCACACGGCCAAGGATAACCCGGTGCTGGTCCACCCCGAGGAAAACTGGGAGGCCCTCTGCCCGGTAGGCGCTGACAACAAGCGCAACCTCTGCGCCAGCGAGACCTGCGGCGACGGTGATGTGGAAGCGGTGCTGGCCGACTGCGATGTGGTCATCGACCATGTGTGGCATACCAAGCCCTGCCAGCAGGCCATGATGGAAACCTTCCGCACCTATACCGAGATCGACCCCTACGGGCGGCTGCACGTGATCAGCTCCACCCAGATCGTGTTCCATCTGCGGCGTATCCTGGCCATTGCGCTGGATATCCCCAAATCCAAAATTCATGTGGAAAAACCCCGCATCGGCGGCGGCTTTGGTGCCAAACAGACCATGGTGGCCGAAATCTACCCGGCTTTTGTCACCTGGAAGACCGGCCGGGCTGCCCG
>NZ_JACJKP010000210.1 GCF_016901605.1 Gemmiger formicilis | reverse complement strand
GGCTCGCCGGCCGGTATATAGAACGCCAGACCGAGTGTGGCGAGTATGTCTATGCGCACAAGGCGGCCAAAGCCGCACTGGCCTTTGACCCGTTTAACAGTAGCCTGAATATGCACTTGACCATACTGCTCTACCAGCAATCGGGAGCAGGAACTGCAAATGCCTTTTATACAGGAATCAAGCGGCATCTCACGGAGGCGCATATCCAGAGGATAAAACAAACATGTCCGAATATGATTATCTGACAGCCGGAGGTGAGCCTGAAATGAGACGCGGATGAGGCCAAAAATATGTTGCAGATGAGTCGCAGACGAGTCACGAGCTGAGACGCCCGCCTGTTAGTATAGATTTCCGTAGGTTAAAAACGCCGGAAATACAGCGCAGGCGGGTGGCTGTCCATGTATGCGAACCATACAACGCAAGCCGCCTTCCGACCGGGAGGGCGGCGTTTTTTCTTATCAGGCTTACGATCAGACCTTACAGGATTTTTGCGGCCATTTTATGCCACCCCACCGAACCGCTGCGATTCAAACCGCCCCATAGTGCCGCTTTGCGCCTACAGCAATCTTGCTGTGGGCGCTTTTGCGTATCATGGCGGATTTCATTGCCGAAGTCCACCGGTCAATCGTTTTGATTCACTCAAAAACGATTGATTGGAGGACAAAGAGATGGATGACAGGCATCCAAAGAGAAGAAAGGACAAGTATAACCCCTATACCCTGTCGATGATCGACGGGAAATGTTATCTATCTTTCAGGGACGGCCAGGGCGTACCACACAGGCTGGAACTGGATGTGAAGCTCTATGCCGTGTTTGACCGGTTTGAGTTGGACGATCTCTCCTTCCTTAACGAGCAGGAGAGGCACCTTGACTGGACCGAGCTGAACGAAGAGCTGCTGAGCCGTCGTTCGGCACAGGAGCCGGCCCCGGTGGAGGACGCCGTCTATGAATCCATGCAGACGCAGGCGCTCCGGGAGGGCGTCAACCAGCTGCCGGAAGTCCAGAAAAGAAGGCTGCAGATGTATTTCTTTGACGGGCTTACCTATGAGGAGATTGCGGTGCGGGAAGGGTGCAGCTATCAGGCGGTACAGAAGTCCATAGCGGCAGCTCTGAAAAAAATCCGGAAATTTCTGAAATAGAGGGTTGAGTTTTGTGTGGAAGGGGAAAGCGAACAAATGAAGCCAAACCCGAGGCTCCCTCTCGTTTGAAAAACGAATATAAATAAACCGGGCGTTCCCTGCTTACGCGGCCTTAGCTGCATACAAGCAAGGAACACCCGGCTTTTTCGATCTGCCTTTTTACTCCATCGCTTCCCTGTATTCCGGATATGTTTCCTGAATTTTCCGCGCCAGATCCCAGATCTCCTCGTCGCCGGAAAGCACATAGGATGTTCCGCCGGCGCCATGGAACCGGTTTTCATCAAACCAGAAGAGGCAGGTATCCCCATCCGCTGTCTCAAACTCCAGGATCCGGCTGTCTGTAGAGCCGCTGAAAGCTTTGGATACAATGGTCGTTTCCCGTAATGCCTGCAGGATTTCGGAGATGATTTCTTCATCCGTCGTTTCGTAGCGTCCCAGGATGTTATCGTTGTGACGATAGGTAAGCGCGACCGGCAGCTCTTCCAGCGACTGATCCAGAAATTCCTGCTGGCTTTCGGTACAATAGGCCCGAAGCGATGTGTCTTTTGGGGAACACCCCGCCAGTACGCACAATAATACCAGCAAAACAGCAATTTTAATCCTCTTCATCCGAACCCCTTTCTGGCTGTCATGGCCTGCGCTGTTTTTCTATGTAGAGCTGGTACAATCCCATGCGTGATTTTACACCCGCTTTCTCATAGATCGCTGCGATATGCCGCTGACAGGTTCGCCGGGATAGATACAGTCCATCTGCGATCTCCTGAATACTTTCCTCTGAATTGACCAGCTTGTCAAATACTTCGGTTTCCTTGGGCGTAAGGATAAACAGCTCCGACAAAAGACGGAACGCTTCCTGAGGGTCCAGGTCTGCCGGGATATCCTTGGGGGCGCCGGATGAAACCGGCATCCAGGCAGTATAAAGATAGATGACTACGCTGACGGCCACAAACAGGACCAGTGCCAGAATGATGGACGCCATGCCATTGCTGTCAGAAACAAGCAGCGCTACAGAGGCGTTGGCAAGCAAAGCGGCGCTCACGTTATTCATGGCGCGCCCCATACCGGCCCACAGCGCTGGCGTGGGCATATGGCGGGCAAAATCCAGAAAGCTGGTGGTGAAGAATACCACAAAAAATCCAGCCGAAAGATAAAATACGATCAGGCCGATCAAAAACGGGCCGCCCAGCTTGAGTACTACCACACAGATGACGGACATCAGCATGACGCAGTACATCATCATGGTCATAAATTTCCGCTTTCGGATATCAAAAAGAAAGCCGGCAGAAAGGCCGCTTACCGCCAGCAAAAGCCGCGGCCATTGCCCGATGTCAGTGCCTGTTGCATGATGCATGGTGACCGCGTTGTCCAGCGTGCTGAAGATACATGCCATCAGGATTACAAGCAGTGCAAGGAATCCGCCGGCGGCGATCTTCTTTCGGGTTCCCTTCCCATCCTCCTCTATGGCCTCTATGGCGGGGGACTGGGGTTCTTCCGCTTCTGCATTTTCCTGGCGGCAAAGCCTTTCTGCCTTCAGTAACAGCGCTAACGCTACAAGGGCAAAGAGTGAAAGTATCAAGGCTTCCGCAGTTTCTAGATCCACAAGATTGTTATTTAGAAACTGCAGGAAGATCCCAAGGGCATAGGAGATACCAACCATACGCGCCAGATGCGTGCGATCCTTCGCCAGTTTGAAAAACAGGTAGTGGGCCGCGCTTCCCAATATCCCCAGAAACAGGAACAATGCCATTCCGGAGAGCAGAGTGGACGAATAAGAAACATGTTTTTGAACCAAAAAATTGCATACTGCCGCTGCTAGTGCAAGGATAAAAAGTCCAACGATTTGTACCCGCCTTTTCAAAAAGCGATGAAACAGCGGATAGAGCAAAAAACCGACAGCGCTTATTCCTAACGCGTAGTTTTGCGCAATCACCGTTTTTTCTTCCCCTGCCGTAAGCGAGATCATATTCACATATAGGTACTCGGCGCCAAGAAATAGAAAAGTAAAAATACCAAGCAGCAGAATCGCATAAATGGATTTTGGATTTGTGAAGCTTTTCTTTATTATTACCATACGTCCCATTCCACCCCCCTTTCTCCGCAATGGTACAATTATAAACTATTATACTATAAACGGCATGGATTTTCAACGATTTCGGTCGGTTAGAGACTTTTTTTCGCTGACGTTTTTGCGGAATATACAATCCTTCCTGTTTGACCTAAACCAGGGATTCTCCTGGATAAAACCGTATATTTTTGGAGCTGCGTTCCGCATCCGGGAACTACCGGTTTTTTGCGCCCGCACATGCCGTTTTACCGCGGCCACACGGTGTAGCTGCGGTAAACAAGGAAATATCCTGAATGAGAGAAGCTGTCTAGTAGGTGATATTGTGGACGTAAAAATAAATCAGCAGGGCGCCCAGCCCAGCGCCGCTTATCAGGCTTGCCCACGTCCAGAATAAAGACAGCAGAAGCCCCAGGAAAATAAACACGCAGAACACCACGACAAAAGCGTCTCTCTGGAAGAGCATAATGAATTTGATACAGGCGATCACAACCCCTGCCATCATAACGAGAGCCCCAAGAAGGGCCAGAACAAAAACATACACACCCGCCATCTGGAGAATTGAGATCAGGACATTAAAACCAAGACCTATCCCCGCGATCAGGCTGCCTACTTTGATGAGGCTGTCACGGGAAGCGCTGAACGCGCCAAAGAAATAGGTTGCGATTAACCCGTTGGAGCCAATGAGCAGCATGTTTACAATAATGACCCATTCTGCGCTTATGTAGTACGATGTGGAAACTGCCAAGCTAATAATGGCGGTGAGGGCAGTGAGGAACCCCCCGATGGCGCCAATGAGATGGTACGGCCTGAACCTTGCATACATACGATATATCCCCTTTCTGATCCTGCGTTCCGAAAAGGCCAGCTGAAGCTTTTTGGACATTCTGTGTCCTGGCCGGCCTTCCATCATGTGAACTTTTCGTTTTTTATCATAGCAGGAAGCTGGTGTTTTTAACAGGCCGCTTT
>NZ_JACJKP010000209.1 GCF_016901605.1 Gemmiger formicilis | reverse complement strand
ACTGGGCATCGACAAGTGCGTGGAGATCATCCGGGACCTGTACTGAACCAGGGACCGCGGAACAGATTTGACACAAAACAAACTGTAAAAATATATAAAATTATACAAAATGTAATTACCTGCCCGTGCAGATACAGAAAGCCGGCCTCCCCAAACGGGGAGACCGGCTGTTTTTGTGGGAATTTTGCAGCGGTATACCCCGCTGAAGGGGGAGACCGGGCCGGCGGGTAAATCAGTCCTGGCCGGGCACCTTCGGCAGGCGGGCAAAGCTGGCTTCCAGTTCTTCGTCGGTGGGGACGGTATCGGTCATCAGGCCGTCGTGGAATTTCTCGTAAGCCACCATATCAAAGTAACCGGTGCCGGTCAGGCCAAAGAGGATGGTTTTTTCCTCGCCGGTTTCCTTGCAGCGCAGGGCTTCATCAATGGCCACCCGGATGGCGTGGCTGCTCTCCGGGGCGGGCAGAATGCCTTCCACCCGGGCAAACTCTTCCGCCGCTTCAAAGACTTTGGTCTGCTCCACGGCCACCGCTTCCATCAGGCCGTCGTGATAAAGCTGGGCCAGCACGGGGCTCATGCCATGGTAGCGCAGGCCGCCCGCGTGGTTGGCCGACGGGATAAAGTTGCTGCCCAGGGTGTACATCTTGGCCAGGGGGCAGACCATGCCGGTATCACAAAAATCATAGGCAAACCGGCCCCGGGTAAAGCTGGGGCAGGAGGCAGGCTCCACCGCAATGAACCGGTAGTCTGCTTCGCCCCGCAGTTTCTGGCCCATAAAGGGGGAAATCAATCCGCCCAGGTTGCTGCCGCCGCCTGCACAGCCAATGATGATGTCAGGCTTGACACCGTATTTGTCCAGGGCGATCTTGGCTTCCACGCCGATGACACTCTGGTGCAGCAAGACCTGATTGAGCACGCTGCCCAGCACATAACGATAACCGGGGGTGGTGGTGGATTTTTCCACCGCCTCGCTGATGGCGCAGCCCAGGGAACCGGTGGTGCCGGGGTGTTCGGCCAGAATCCGGCGGCCGACCTCGGTTTCCATGGAGGGGGACGGGGTCACCGAAGCACCATAGACCCGCATGACTTCCCGGCGGAACGGTTTTTGCTCATAGGAGCATTTGACCATATACACCTTGCAGTCCAGCCCCAGGTACGCGCAGGCCATGGAAAGGGCCGTGCCCCACTGCCCGGCACCGGTCTCGGTGGTAACGCCTTTCAGGCCCTGCTGTTTGGCGTAGTAGGCCTGAGCAATGGCGCTGTTCAGTTTATGGCTGCCCGAGGTGTTGTTGCCTTCAAACTTGTAGTAGATTTTGGCGGGTGTTTGAAGTTTTTTCTCCAGGCAGTAGGCCCGTACCAGCGGCGAAGGACGGTACATCTTGTAAAAATCGCGGATCTCATCGGGAATGGGAATCTCCCGGGTGTCGTTGTCCAGTTCCTGGCGGATCAGCTCATCACAGAATACCGGCCGCAGATCCTCATACCCCATGGGTTGGCCTGTGCCGGGGTTCAGCAGGGGGGCGGGTTTGTTTTTCATGTCGGCGCGCACGTTGTACCAGGTGCGGGGCATTTCCTCTTCGGTCAGGTAAATCTTGTACGGGATTTTCTCTGCTGCCATGATGCGGCTCCTTTCTGTGCGCCGAGGGGAACAAAAAAAGACCTTTGTCCCACAGGGCTGTGTAAAAATACCCTTTGGGACAAAAGTCTTGCAACTTCTGCGGTGCCACCCAAATTGACGAAGCCGTGCTTCGCCCGCTCATTCGATGTGCCAACACACACCGTTCCTGCTAACGGGGGAAATCCGTCGGCTCCTACTGGGGCTTGCAACCCGTTCGGTCCGCCCTCGGCAGTCCATTCGGCAAAGGTGCTTCCGCCGCGCTCTCACCACCCGCGGCTCTCTTTGAGAAAACCGTTCTTTGCTTACTCCTCTGCGTCATCGGTTTGACGATTCAACGATTTAGACCGTTGAATTGCTTCGCACTATACCAGAAACACCGCGCTCTGTCAAGCTGACAAGAAACTTTTTGGGGTTTTGACCAAAAATAAATTCGCAATTTTGTACTATTTCACGATGGCGCGGTCAGCGGCTGCCGCACAGCTGTTTGCGGTATTCTTTGGGCGATACCCGTTTGTATTCCCGGAACTTGCGGATGAAATAGCTGAAGTTGTCAAACCCCACAGCTACCGCGATTTGAGAAACCGACAGATCCGATTCGGTCAGCAGTTGGGCGGCCTGCTGGATGCGGTATTCGTTCAGAAAACCGATGGGGGATTTGCCGGTTTCCTTGCGGAAATAGTGGCAGAAATAGGTAGGGCTCAGGTAGGTCAGGTCGGCCAGTTCCTGCAGGGTAAGGGGCTGGGTGTAGTGCTGCTGCATGTAGGTGATCACGTTTTTCAGTTTGTTCAGGTTTTCTTCCTCACGGGCAGAACCGGCACTTTCCACCAGGGCGTTGCAGCGGTACAGCTGTTCCAGTACCTGCAAAATATGGATTTTGATGCTTAAAGGGTACCCCGGTGTACGCTCGTGGTAGAGGCGGACAATTCCCTGCAAATGGCCCAGAATGGCCCCGGCAGCTTCGGCGGGCAGTATCTGCGCCGGGGTGGGAAAACTCAGCCGGTGGCTGGTCACGGGGCGGATGAACTGGTGCTGGCAGGTGTCGTACAGCTCAAAATCCAGAAAACTGGCCCGGAACACCACCGCGTGGTGGAAGGATTCGCCTGTGGAGCGGATCTCGTGCAGCTCGCCGGAATTGACAAAACAGAATTCCCCCGGGTGCAGCAGATAGGATTTACCGCGCACCGTCAGTTCCAGTACACCGGTTTCCACATACACCCATTCCAGTTCTTCGTGCCAGTGCTGGGCAACGCTGTAAAAGCCGTCCTTGTCGTGGTGGGAATACACCTGCAGCGGGAAGGTGGTGGTGCCGTGGGTATGTTTTTCCTGCAGCGTGGGCAGCATGGTCCGCCTCCTTGCAAATCGAAAGATTGTGTTATTTTTTGGCAAAATTATGGAAGAAGCCCCTGTTGCTTTTGATTATACTGGAAATCAGAAAAAAGCACAAGGGAGCGTGGTAAGATGGCGGAATCCTGGTGGAAAAAAAGTGTGATCTACCAGATTTATCCCCGCAGCTTTTGCGACAGCAATGGTGACGGCGTCGGTGATCTGAACGGCATTCGTTCAAAATTGTGGTATCTGGAAAAACTGGGTGTGGATGTGCTCTGGCTCAGCCCGGTATACCGTTCCCCCAATGCGGATAACGGCTACGATATCTCGGATTACTATGATATTTCGCCGGAATACGGCACCATGGACGAGATGAAGCTGCTGCTGCAGGAATGCCGCGAACGGGGCATCCGCATCATCATGGATCTGGTGGTCAACCACACTTCGGATGAACACCGCTGGTTCCAGGACGCGCGCCGCAGCAAGTCCAGTCCTTACCGGGATTTTTACATCTGGCGGCCCGGTAAAAACGGCGGCCCACCCAACGATCTGCAGTCCAATTTCGGCGGCAGCGCCTGGGAGTATACCGAGGAAACCGGCGAGTATTACCTGCATTTCTACGGCAAAAAGCAGCCGGACCTGAACTGGGAAAACCCCGCCCTGCGCCGGGAAATCTGGAAGATGATGAATTACTGGATCGATCTGGGCATCGGCGGTTTCCGTATGGATGTGATCGATCTGATCGGCAAGGTGCCCGACCGGGGCATCAAGGAAAACGGTCCCCGCCTGCATGAGTATCTGCAGGAGATGAACCGGGAGACTTTCGGCCGCAAGGACCTGCTGACGGTAGGGGAATGCTGGGGTGCCACGCCGGAGATCGGGCGGCTGTACTCCGACCCGGCCCGCCACGAACTGAGCATGATCTTCCAGTTTGAGCAGATCCAGCTGGACAAGCAGCCCGGCGGTCACCGCTGGGACCTGAAACCCCTGGAACTGCCGGAACTGAAAGCGGTGTTCAACAAATGGCAGCAGGAACTGGAAGGACATGGCTGGAACAGCCTGTTCTGGAGCAACCACGATCTGCCGCGCATCGTGTCCCGCTGGGGTAACGATCGGGAATTCCGGGTGGAGTCGGCCAAAATGCTGGCCACCGTGCTGCACGGCATGAAGGGGACCCCCTACATTTACCAGGGCGAGGAACTGGGCATGACCAATGTGCCTTTCGCTTCCCCTGATGATTTTACCGACATCGAGAGCCGCAATGTCTGCGC
>NZ_JACJKP010000208.1 GCF_016901605.1 Gemmiger formicilis | reverse complement strand
CATAGGCGTTCAGCAGTTCCAAAAAAGCCGCTGTATCGCCGTGAAAAGAAAAACCGATGCGACCGATGGCCCCTGCCGACTTTTTCTCCTCAATCCATTCCCGCACACCCAGGCCGCACAGCTTTTGCCATGCAGCCAGATCGGTAAGCATGTGCATCAGATAAAAGTCGATATGATCGGTACCCAGGCGCGCCAACTGTTCCTGAAAGCACTTCTCAATTCCCGCCTTGGATTTGATCAGGTACTGGGGCAGTTTATCGGCAATAAACACCTTTTCCCGGCAGTGCAGACGGCGCAGTGCTTCCCCCAAAGCGGCTTCGCTGCCGCCATAGACATAAGCGGTATCAAAGTAGTTTACCCCCAGTTTGACGGCTTCTCCGATTTGCTCGGTAACGGCATCCAAATCGATCCGCCCGCCACTTTTGGGGAAACGCATACAGCCGTACCCCAGTACCGAAAGATTTGTGCCCGTTTTATCACAACGATATTGCATTCCGCATTTCTCCTGTAAGTATCGGTTTCCCGCCGCACCGCAAAGCGGCCGGCATAATGCCCGGGGACGTTGCCCCGGTTCCATGCCTTCTATTATAGTCGGCAGTTTTGTAAAACACAATCACAAAGCAAAGAAGCGCAGGCCACACGCGGCCGCGCTTCTTTTTGTATGTCGGCATATTCGGTCCTTCCGAGTCATCCTCATTACATTGCTATTGCTTCGTGTCGGCTTTCCTCTGCCGTTTACAGCCCGTTCCGCCGACGCAAAGCTGCTTCCTCGGAGGCAATGGTACGGATTCTGGTTTCGGCATAGGCAAAAAAGCGCCGGAAAGACTGACAGTAATAATTTGCGACCGCTCCGTTTTCGTCCGTACACCAGTCCCGTTTGCACCCGCCGAGGCAAAGGCGGGCCCATGGGCATTCCCGACACATTACCGGCCGGTGGAGCCCTGCTTTCAAGAAATCGGCCGCCCGTTCCGTTTGCCCCAGTTCCCGCAGCGGTGTCTGATGGATATCCCCCAATTTCCACGGGTCCAGAACATAAAAGTCACAGGGATATACGCTTCCGTCCGCTTCCACAACATAATAAGACCCGCATCGCCCATTGGTTGCACAGGTAGAGGAAGGCAGCCCCATGGCCAAATGCACGTAATCGTCAAAAAGGCGAACGCTTGTATACCGGCCGTTTCTCCAATCCCGATACCACTCATCAAACAGTGAACACAAAAAGGTGCCGTAATCTTCCGGCGTCAACGACCAGGGGCGCCGCCCCCGTTCCTCCCCCAGGGGGTCCAGGCAGGGAATGAATTGCAGATACCCTACCCCTGTTTTTTGTAAAGCATGGTAGGTGCGTACCGCACTTTTGGCACATCGTTTTGTTACAACACAGAGAAGATTACAGTCAACGCCCGCCGTTTGCAGCAGCCGCAGGCTTTTCTGGGTCCGCTGCCATGTTCCCTTACCGGCGGCATCGACCCGGAATTCATCGTGCAGTGCTTTATCACCGTCCACGGAGATTCCCACCAGAAAACGGTTCTTTGCCAGGAACGCCGCCCATTCTTCATCGATAGCATATCCATTGGTCTGGATAGCATAGGAAACCGGCAGCTGTTTATGGTTGTACCACTTGACAAGTTCCACAAAGGATTCAAAAAAGGACAATCCCGCCAGAGTTGGTTCCCCACCCTGGAACGCAATACTGATATCACCTTGTTCCCCTGCTGCATCAAACGCCTGACGAATCAGCAGTTCTGCCGTTTGCGGCGTCATGATGCCCATGCTTGCTTGTGTACGGTTGGCCGCTTCATCCTCATAAAAGCAATAACGGCAGCGCATATTGCACAAGCTGGAAGCCGGTTTGATGAGCAAATTTACATGGGGCACCGGATACACCTCTCAATCGATTTGTTGACGGCAAAGCTCCAAGAAGCGCTTCATGGACGCCGTAAGATACTTTTCTTTATGCCACGCGGCCACCCGATGGCGCTGCAGCACGTTACCTTCCACCGGGCGCAGGCAAATTTCTCCCGCTCGGGCCGCTTCTTTTGCCCGGGCCTCCGGCAGAATGGCAATGCCCAGACCTTCCGCAGCTGCCCGCAGCAGTGCTTCGGTGCTGACGCTTTCCCACACAATGTGGTTGGGCAGCCCCCGTGCATCCAGAACATTCTGCAAAACCGTACGGGTGGTGCTGCCCGCTTCCCGTACAAGGAGCGGTGCCTTGGACAGCTGTTCAAGGCTCACGGAATCTTGCCCGGCCAGCGGGTCATCCGCGGCCATTACCGCGCAAAGCAGGTCTGTCCCGATTTCTTCCGTATGCAAATCCGGGATAGCCGGCGCGTTTTCCATCAAGGCCAAATCAAGCCGGTTTTCGCATAAAGCAGCGGCCAGTGTGTCGCCGTTGGCCACTACCACCTGCAGTTCCACGGCAGAATTTTCCTTTAAAAACTGCCGTGCCAGTTTGGGGAGCACCGTATCGCCAAATGTCACCGTAGCGCCAACCCGGATACGCCCCAGGGAATCCCAGTTGCGCAAGCCTGTTTCGATGCGGTCGAAAGAATCCAGCAGATGAAGTGCCTGCGGGTACAGGCGGCGGCCGCTTTCGGTAGGCGAAATATGCCGGTACATCCGTTCAAACAGCCGTGTGCCGTAATATTGTTCCAGTTCCTGTATGGCGCGGGTCACAGCGGGTTGGGTCAGGTGCAGTTCTTCCGCTGCATGAGTCACGCTCTCCAGGCGGTATACTTCCACAAAAATACGCAAATGACGGATGGTCACAACAAGCCTCGCTTTCCAACCAAAATCGTATTACATCCATAACAAATTATCATTTTACGCAGCCGCGTATTTGCTGTATGATAAATGCAAATGAGTATGGGAGGGTCACCATGGACCAACAGCAACAGCCCATGACGCGTGCGGCGCGTCTGCGGGCCTTATTTCTCAGCACGCTGTACATCAGCGCCTTTACCTTCGGCGGCGGTTTTGTCATCGTCACCTTTATGAAACGCAAGTTCGTGGATGAACTGCATTGGATCGACGAGCAGGAAATGCTTGACATGGCAGCCCTTGCCCAGTCCTCCCCCGGCGCCATTGCCGTAAACGCCGCCATTCTGGTGGGCTGGAACGTGGATGGGCTTTTGGGCATGATCGTTGCGGTAACGGGCACCATTATCCCGCCGATGGTCATTCTTTCGGTCATTTCCTTTTTCTACGCCGCGTTTGCTTCCAACGTATACGTTGCTCTGGTTTTAAAAGGCATGCAGGCGGGTGTTGCCGCCGTCATTCTGGACGTTGTCTGCGGCTTGGGCGGCAATGTTCTGAAAACCAAATCTGTTGTCTACATTGCGCTGATGGTTCTGGCGTTTGTTGCCAGCTTTTTCTTTGATGTCAACGTGATCCTCATCATTCTGGCCGCAGCGGCTTTTGGTGTGGTACGCGCCTTGTTCCAGCTGAAAAAGGAGGCCAGACAATGATTTACCTGCAACTATTCATCAGCTTTTTGCAAGTTGGCCTGTTCAGTGTCGGCGGCGGCTATGCGGCCATGCCCCTGATCCAGAACCAGGTGGTGGAACTCCATCCCTGGCTGACGCTGCAGGAGTTCACCGACCTGATCACCATTGCCGAAATGACTCCGGGTCCCATTGCCGTAAACTCCGCCACTTTTGTGGGCATCCGGATTGCCGGTATTCCCGGCGCCATCATTGCCACCCTGGGCTGCATTACCCCGGCTCTGATTCTGGTTTCCCTGCTGGCTTACGTTTACAAGAAATACCGCGATATTTCCGTACTGCAAAACGTTCTGGCCTGCCTGCGGCCCGTTGTGGTGGCACTGATTCTGGGCGCCGGACTTTCGATTCTGTCCATGGTGCTTTTTGACGGTCAGGCTCCCACCCTGAACGCGGTGGACTGGATTGGTGCCGGCAGTTTTGTGGTTGCCTTTATCCTGCTGCGGAAATTCAAATGGAACCCGATCCTGACCATGTGCCTGTGCGGTGCCGCCGGGCTGGTCCTGAACCTGTTGATCCCTGCGGTTTGACGGAATACGGCAGGGCGCTCCTTACGGAGTGCCCTGCTTATTTTTTTGCTTGAACGCCTGATACTCCGCCGGGGTCTGCCCAAAGCTTTTTTTGAAGGCGGTAGAGAAATAGCTCAGGCTGGAATACCCTACTTCTTCCGCAATCTCATACACCTTTTTATCGGTATGCTCCAGCAGTTCCACCGCCTGGCGCA
>NZ_JACJKP010000207.1 GCF_016901605.1 Gemmiger formicilis | reverse complement strand
GTAACGGGCAGCCGGCAGCGTCCAGGCTCCGCTGGCTGCCAGCAACAGTCCACACAGCACCATAGACATCCCTAGTACGGGATTTTTATCTCCCAATGCCGCAGGTTGGGCAGCAGCCCGGCGTGCCGGCAAATACGGCAGCAGCAAAACGGCCAGCCAGACCACATAGCGCGCCCAGACTGACCCCCGCAGCGCAAAACCGGTGTTGCCATCAGTCCACAGCAGCAGATCCGCCAGATGGAGGCCCGCCAGCACAAGACCCAGCAGCAGTACCAAACCGCCATGCGGTCGTTTTTGTTTCATCGCAGTTTCCTCTCTCCGAATGGTATATCGCACAGGGCCTTTCGCATAAGTTAGGACAGGCCCGGACAAAGTCTTACAGTATTGTACCGCCCCACCGGGCAAATTGCAAGAGTGAGGAAAGTTCACGTTGAGAAGAACACTTTTATATACCGTGTTGCTGGGACTGCTGGCTGCTGCCGCTCCCTTTGCCGCTCTGCTGTTTCCCGGTGCGACTTCCGATGCACAGCCGCAGCCTACACCTTCCCCTTCAGCACCTACGGCTGAAATTCCGGAAATCACGCCCCCGCCGCTGGCCAGCACACCACCCGACACGCCTTCCCAGGCTGACGCCGATCTTTGTTTATACGATGCAGCTTTGGGGCAGACCATCACGGTATCGCCCGAAGAGTTTCTGATCGGTGCCGCCGCCTGCGAACTGCCTGCCGAGTGGCCCGACCAGGCCATTCTGGCCCAGATGGTGGCCAGCCACAGCTATGTGCTTTCACTGGGGGATCAGCCCATGCAGGTCAATTCTGCCCTGTGTTCCGGCTGGACCGACGCAGAGGTTTTACAGGCACGCTGGGGGGATGAATTTGAAGAACGATACCAGCACCTGGCCGATCTGGCCCAAACTGTGCAGAGTGCCCTGCTATGCTACGAAGGTGCGCCGGCCGCTGCCTGTTACCACAGCATCAGCGCCGGCAAAACCGAAGCCAGCCAGAATGTGTGGGTCACCGCCCTGCCCTACCTGCAAGGGGTAGATTCCCCCTGGGATACCACCGTTGCAGACTACGAGGTAACGATCACCTACAGCACCGAACAGGTATATACGATGCTGCAAAGCCTTGGCCTGACCCCCGACGATGACCCGGCCGGTTGGTTCGGCGCCGCCTCTCTGGACGATGCCGGTTATGTAGCCTCCATGGAAATAGGCGGCAACACCTTTTCCGGCACAACATTACGCAGTGCCTTTTCCCTGCGCAGCGCCAGTTTTACCGTATCTTATAGCGACGGGTTGTTTTCCTTCACGACCCACGGGTACGGCCACGGCGTGGGACTGAGTCAGTACGGCGCCAAAGCCATGGCCGAAGGCGGTGCAGACTGGCAGAAAATCCTGCTGTATTATTTTCCCGGTTGCCAGATAGAACCATAAAAAAGCAGCCTCCCTTGTCGGGAGGCTGTTTTTACGATTGTAACGGCTTTTTCAGCATACCGATCATGGCAGCCGCCAAAAACGAACCGGCTGCCAGTGCCAGCAAAAAGCCCAGCGGATTTTGAATCACAGCAATGAGGAACAAACCGCCGTGGGGTGCCGGGCAACCACAGCGCAGCAGAATGGCCAAAAATCCGGCCAGACCACTGCCCAGCATGCAGGAAGGCCCTACCCGCAGCGGGTCACGCAAAGCAAAGGACAACGCGCCCTCCGTCACAAAGGACGCCCCCATCAGCAGATTCTGCGGTGCCGTGCGCTGTTCCGCCCGGGTAAACCGGTCGGGGAAAAGCAGGCAGGCCAAGCCCACCGCAATAGGCGGCACCATGCCGCCGATCATTACCGCCGCCATGATGTCGTACTGATCATTGACCAGCGCCAGCGTACCGGTGAGATACGCAGCCTTATTGATCGGTCCGCCGTAGTCGGTGGCCATCAGTGCCCCCAGCACAGCGCCCATCACCAGGCGGCTGTCCCCCTGCATACCATCCAACAGCGCACAAAGCCACATGTTGAAGTCCCCCAACGGCGGGTTGACCACCAGAACCATCAGGGTGCCAACTCCCAGCAGGCTGAGTGCCGGGGTGAGCAGACCGGTCCGAACCGGCTCCAGGGCAGGCAAAAGCCGTTTCCCGGCCCAGTTGAGCAGACGCACCAGCAAGCCGGCTGCAAAGCCCGCCACCAATGCCCCCCAGAACCCGCTGGAAACCCAGCTGTCCTTCGGCGCAATGGTGGTTCCCAGCTGTGCCAGATATCCGCCCATCAGACCCGGCATAAACGCCGGAAGATCACTGATGCTGTAGGCAATAAAGGCCGCCAGAACCGGATACATCAGCACAAAGGCCGCCCGGCCTACCGTATCCATCATACTGGTAAAGGAATCCGGCACCCCCAGCTGGGCAAACAGCAGCGCCAGTGCGATGAGTACGCCGCCGCCCACCACAAAGGGCAGCATATGGGAGATACCGCTCATCAGGTGACGGTAGGCTTCCCGGCCCAATTCCTTCCAGTCATTGGCGCGGAAACCATCTCCGCCGCGATAAATGGGTACATTGCTTTCCGCCGCACGGTCCAGCACCGCACCGGCATCCCGGATTGCTTCCTGCGCCGACACCGAAACCAGGCGTTTGCCTACAAACCGCGCCGTGGACACCGCACGGTCTGCCGCCACAATAATACAATCGGCACCGGCAATATCCTCTGTGGTCAGGGGTTGGTCCACCCCCACAGCGCCGTTTGTTTCCACCTTAAGGCTGACGCCCCGCTCCTGGGCAGCTTTTTGCAGAGCCTCCGCCGCCAGGTAAGTATGGGCCAGACCGGTGGGGCAAGCCGTAACAGCCACAAAACGCCAGTGTTCCGGTTTTCGGACCGGCGGTTCTTCCGGTGCAGGGGCCGGTTCCTGCTCCTGCCCTGCAATCAGCCCGCAAAATTCCCGGGGAGTACCGGCTTTTTCCAGTTTTGCACAAAATTCCTTGTCCAGCAACAGTGTTGCCAATTCCGCCAGGACCTTCACATGCAGGTCATTGGCTTCGGCGGGGGCTGCAATCAGGAAAAACATCCGCACGGGAATGCCGTCCGGCGTGGTACAGGCCAGCGGCGGGTCCAGCGTGAGGACCGCCAGCCCCGGCGCGTTTACCGCAGCGCTTTTGGCATGGGGAATGGCCAGACCACCGCCCATACAGGTGCCGCCCAAAGACTCCCGTGCCTGCACGTCGGCTTCAAAGGAAGCGGGATCGGTCAGATTCCCGCCCGCTTCCATCAGCCCCACAAGCCGGTGAATCGCCTCCTGCATGGAGTCCACCTGTTGGTGCAGCGACACACAGCCCGGCCGCAGCAAGTCCGTAATGTGCATGGGTGCTTCCTCCTGTTTGATCAATTCCGAGTAAAAAAGGCGGCTCCGCCGCAGCGGAGCCGCCTTGTATAGCGATTGAGATCAGTTGAGCAGAGTCTTCTCGGTCTCGGGATCGAACAGATGAATCTTGTTGGTATCCATCGCAACAACGATCTTGTCGCCACGGCGGGACTTGGAGGTCGGCGCAACACGAGCCATCAGGTTCTGGCCCTGGTAGGTCAGGTACAGGTAGATCTCGGCGCCCATCAGCTCGGAAACTTCCACTTCCGTATTGATGTGGCTGTTGGGATGCTTGGCCAGGAATTCCTCGTCATCCTTGATGTCCTCAGGACGGATACCGACCTTGAGGGTCTTGCCGACGTAAGCGTCCAGCTTGCCGTCCGCGGTCTTCTCGGTGGGCAGAGGAATAACGGTGCCGGCCAGATCGATGGTGTACTGGTTGCCATTCTTGTTCAGGGTGGCATCCAGGAAGTTCATCTGCGGGCTGCCGATGAAACCTGCGACGAAGATGTTGCAGGGGTAATCGTACAGGTTCTGCGGGGTATCGACCTGCTGAATCAGGCCGTCCTTCATAACGACGATGCGGTCGCCCATGGTCATGGCCTCGGTCTGGTCATGGGTAACGTAGATGAAGGTGGTAGCCAGCTTCTTGTGCAGCTTGATGATCTCGGTACGCATGCTGGTACGCAGCTTGGCGTCCAGGTTGGACAGAGGCTCGTCCAGCAGGAAGACTGCCGGGTTACGGACCATAGCGCGACCCAGGGCAACACGCTGACGCTGACCACCGGACAGAGCCTTCGGCTTACGGTCGAGCAGGTGCTCGATCTCGAGGATCTTGGCGGCTTCACGCACGCGCTTGTCGATCTCGTCCTTGGGCATCTTGCGCAGTTCCAGGCCGAACGCCAT
>NZ_JACJKP010000206.1 GCF_016901605.1 Gemmiger formicilis | reverse complement strand
GACGGACTTCGGGAATGTTGGTGGACTTCATGTCAAATTCCTCCGTTTTCTATGTGGATGATTCTGTTTACAAATCTTTTTCGATATCGATATTCTCGCCGGTCAGGGCCACCACAGCACCCTGGGCGGCTTCGCCCGATTCGGGATGGGCCAGCAACCACTTGTTGCAGGCCCACAGGTATGCATCGTCCCCGCCCTTGGTGGGCAGATTCGGCTTGTCGGTGTTGGTGCCTTTGGGCAAAGCCACCAGCACCTTGAAGCCCTGGGCCGGGTTGGTGTGGCAGGGGGCGTAGTGCAGGGTGGTGGCGTAAACTTCCACCAGAGTACCCGCGGGAACACGGAAAGCCTTCACCTTGCCGGTGTCCAGCTTGCCGTCCGCAATCTCATCCTGCTTGGCCAGCAAAAGGATGAAATCAACGTTGCCCAGGTTGAACTCGCTGTCCCGATGGTATTCCAGGCAGTTCAGTTTGGTGTTGTGACCGTTGCACCAGCCCATCTGGAAGGACATTCCACCAAAGAAAGAAGCCCCCAGTACGGCGGATTCCGGTAGGTTCTGCAGCGCGGGTTCCTCCGGTACATAGCCGGTGCCTTCCGGCAGCGGTGTGGAAATGTTCAGGGCCTCGACCACGGCCTTGCATTCGGCCTCATAACCGGTGATCACCCGGCCATAGGAAGCAAATTCAGGATCAAAAACGGAATAAATCGTCATAACACATTCCTCCGTGGTGGGGGTTATTCGGCAAGAGCCTTGAACAGCGGCTTACAGGTGGGGTAGATCTGCTTGAATTTCTGATACCGTTCTTCATACAGGGCGGTGAGTTCCGCGTCCGGCTCAATGGTACGGCTGACATGCACCAGGGCATTGGTGGCCTCTTGTACGGTCGCATATTTACCACAGCAGACCATGGCCAGCAGTGCGCCACCGTAACCGGGCCCCTGTTCGGTAACCAGAATATCCAGCGGAATCCCCAATACGTTGGCCATGATGGTACACCACAGCGGGCTCTTGGCTCCGCCACCGCAGATATTGGAGCGGGGGATCTCCACGCCAATGGAACGGGCAGTTTCCACCGAATCCCGGATGGCGAACGCCACACCTTCCAGTACGGCCTGTGTGATATCTGCACGCGTCGTGTCCATGCTCAGCCCGATGAGGGTACCTCGGGCATCGGTGTCGTTGATAGGGCTGCGCTCGCCCATAAGGTAAGGCAGGAAAAAGACGGGGTTGCGGCCCAGCTTGTCCCGGGTAATGGGGGCCTGTTCGGCGGGGTAGTCCTTATCGGTGACCTTGAGGATGTCGTCCATCCACCACTTGTTGCAGGAGGCGGCGGAGAGCATGCAACCCATCAGGTGCCAGCCGCCGTCCGCATGGGCAAAAGCATGCAGACCATTGGTGGCATCCACGCCGAATGCTTCGCTGCTGATGAACACCGTGCCGGAGGTACCCAGGCTGATGTTGCAGTGACCTTTCCCAACCGTGCCAGTGCCCACAGCTGCGGCGGCGTTATCTCCCGCACCGGCACAGACCTTTACACTTTCGGGCAGACCCAAGGCGGCGGCTGCATCCGGTTTCAAGGTGCCCACAAACTGCCAGCTTTCATAGAGATGGGCTAGCCATTCTTCCTTGACACCGCAGATTTCGCACATTTCCTTGCTCCAGCACTTGTGCTCCACGTCCAGGAGCAGCATGCCCGAAGCATCGGAATAGTCGGTGGCGTGCACACCGGTCATGCGGTAGACCAAATAATCCTTGGGCAGCATGATCTTGGCGATGGCGGCGTACAAATCCGGTTCATTCTCCTTCATCCAGAGGAGTTTTGGGGCGGTGAACCCTGCAAAGGCAATGTTGCCGGTGTATTTGCTCAAAGTTTCTCGGCCGATTTCCTTGTTCAGATAATCGGTCTGCTTGGCGGTACGGCCATCGTTCCACAAAATGGCCGGGCGCAGCACCCTGTCGGCGGCATCCAGTGCCACCAGACCGTGCATCTGGCCGCCCATGCCGATGCCCTGCACCTGCGCCGAGTCAAACCCCTGCAGCAGGGCGGGGATTCCTTCCAGACACGCCTGCCACCAGGCAGCGGGGTCCTGTTCGCTCCAGCCTGTGTGGGGCATACTCAGGGGATATTCCCGGGTAACCTGATTGCATACCTTGCCGGTTTCGTCCACCAGAAGGAATTTGCACGCCGAGGTACCCAGATCTACGCCGATATACAACATAAGAATACCGCCTTTCTCGCTATTCTTTTGTAAAGAACATTTATATAAGTTCTTTACATATGATACTGCAAGCATACATCAGTGTCAATCATCAAAACCAACAAAAGCATTTGAAAATTATCACCATATATCTACAAAAATATATGATTTGGTTGACTTTTTTGTTGCGGTTGGGTAAGATGAAAGTGTTTTACATTGATTTCACTTTTGAAAAGTTAAAGGGTTTATGTATGAAAAAGCTTTCGCCGCCACCTACCAAACGCCGTCGCTTGACACGGAACCAGATCTATCAATATATTTATAGAAGATCCGGATGTTCTAAACAGGAAATCTCTGACAGCCTTGGTCTCAGTATGCCAACTATACACCAAAATCTGAACGAACTGACACAAGCGGGGTTGGTGCGCATCGATGGGGTTGGAGAATCTACGGGTGGGCGCCGTCCTCTTCAATTGACCATTAATGAAAATGCGCGCTTTTCTTTGGGAGTTTCTGTCACAGAAAGTCATTTTCGGATTGTTGCAGCTAACCTCCGGCTGGATGAAATTGCATACCAAAAGTATGGTCATCCCCATTGCAACAATATGAAAGACTTAGGGAGCTTTCTTACTGCTGATTTGGAGGATTTCCTAAACAGATTTGGTCTAAACCGCGAAAAACTGCTGGGGATTGGAATCGCGCTACCAGCGATTTTTAATGCCGATAGGACTTGTGTGATCACTGCACCGACACTTAATTTGCGAGATCAAGATATCCATCCACTGATTTGTAGTATCCCTTACCCCGTTGCTGTTTGTAATGATGCGACCAGCGGCGGGTATGCTGAATGGTACGTTCAGCAAGATTCCGATTGCATGGCATATATCTCATTAGAAGGTGGCGTAGGCGGCGCTATCCTTGTGAATGGTGTTCCTTACACCGGACTCAATGGCCGCAGTGGCGAGTTTGGACACATTTGTGTGCAGCCGGAAGGGCTTTCCTGTAAGTGTGGTTTGCGTGGTTGTCTGGAAGCTTACTGCTCTTCTGATCGAATTTCTACCGATTTAGGTATCTCCGTGGAGCAGTTTTTTGCCGGCTTGGAAGCCGGGAACTTAGCATACCAAACGTTATGGAAAGATTATCTCCGCCATTTGGCGTCGGCTCTTGCCACAATCCGTATGATGTTTGACTGTCGTATTGTGCTGGGTGGGTATGTTGCTCAATATCTCACTCCTTTTTTAAAGGAGCTCCGGGGGCTGACGGCCAGCCGCGATCCGTTTGATGATGAAGCTGAATATATTTCCCTTTGTCATTACCCCAAGCACGCTGTTCCACTTGGTGCAGCATTGCATTTTATCAATCTTTTTGTTGAAGAGTTATGATTGCGGCTACCGTCATGATTAAGAGGAATTTTCTATGATTGAAAAATTGAACGGTACCACCGAAACTGTAGACTTTACACTCGCTTCCAATATCCGGTTATATCACAACAATTCAGCGGAAGACTTCCCGTTACACTGGCATGTCCCTGGGGAAATCATCTGCCCGATTAAAAACACCTATAATGTGACCGTTGCAGGCGAAATTCTTTATTTGAAACCCCATGACATACTGTTCATCGGCTCAGGTGAATTGCACAGCATTACAGCTCCAAAGGAGGGCGAACGGTACATTTTGAATTTTAGTACCGCAATGTTTGAGCAGTTCCACGAGCTTGCGCTTTTTTTTGCCACTCTACATCCCTTCAAGCTGTTGCGATATCAGGATCAACCGCAGTTCAACGACCAACTTCTGGCCTTGATGACCCGGATGGAAGAAGAATACTTTGGTACGGCGGTCTTTCGGGATTGCGAGCTGTCTTCGCTGATGCTGCACTTTTTCGCAATCATAGGCCGCAAGCTCCATCAGAATGCACCGCATGAAAACATCTCTTCCCTGCGGCAAAAAGAACAGCAAGAGCGTTTTTCCATGTTATGTAATTACATTAACGCTCACTGCACAGAAGATTTGTCTTTGGACGAATTGGCCAACGAAGCAGGATTCAGTAAGTACCACTTTGCAAGACTTTTTAAAGAAATAACAGGGACCACCTGCCACAACTATCTGTTAGGGCGACGGCTTCTCTTTGCCAAAACCC
>NZ_JACJKP010000205.1 GCF_016901605.1 Gemmiger formicilis | reverse complement strand
TGGCCGGGGGCGTCCCATACCAGCAGATTGTATTTCCCTTCGAAACAGGCAATCTGTTTGTCAAACAGCCGATGGTCAGCGGTCAGCCCTGGCAGAAAAACCAGGGTGATGGCTTCGGGGCCGCAGTCACGATTCACCCAGTAATGAATCTTGCCACAGGGCGTTGCGTAGAGTCTTTCCTGCATGGCAGTCACCTCCTGCGATTTCTGCTTTCATTATACAGCAGGGCGGGGAAAAGCACAGCCCCTTGGCGCAGAATGGACAGCCCCCAGCCTCTGTTTGCACTCACAAAAATCAGCGCCGGAATCTGTACACCTTGCACAGATTCCGGCGCTTTGCTGTGGGCAGGACACTTTCTCTGCGGTAAGTACCGTTTATGTGGACTTCCACGCCCTGAAGAAGGGCCCGGACGGCTGGAAGATCATGGCCAAGGTATTTACCGAGGCCTGAGGCTCCGTCCTTCGATAGGCAAACAGACCTTTCCGCCCCGCGCAGGGGGCAGAGAGGTCTGTTTCTTGTGCGGGCTCATACAGGTGACCGGGAGGATCCACAGGCCGGATCTGCCGATTCAGGCAAGATGGGACGGCTTGCCCCTCTCTGACTACTCCTTCTTCCCAGCCGGTTCCGTGTATCGTTTTGTACGTTCCAACATTCTTTTATAACCACCACAACCAGCGCCGGAAGTTGTGCACACCACACAATTTCCGGCGCTGTATCATGCTATTTGCCTGTGCGTCACAGTTCTCCGACCAGACCACTACGCCCAACTGGACTATGGACGACTGATCTGAGAACAGCTGAGCTATGTAACAGTTCCAGTTGTGCGTTTTTACGCAAAAAATAAAAAGGTAAACGCGATTTTGAAATGTGTTTTTGATGCGTGGTTCCCACCCCGTACGGTTCTTTTTTAGAATTCCGGCAACAGTTTCCTGCCTGCAATACAATGGGAAGTCTTTGCAAAAGGAAAATCCGGTTGATGATGGATTTCTACCAGACGGAAGTTGCCAAGCAGGGCAGAATAACTGTTAGCCTGTTTCCCGGCCCGCTTGACTGACGGAACCGCGTTTTGTCATACAATCCGGAGACCATCAAACCGCGCAAGGTCCGATACGCTTCGGGACAAGAGATCCCGTTGGTCGGGCACAAAAATAACCGCAGGCTCTTCACCGTTCGGTGAAGAGCCTGCGGTCGTTCCAGGGAAAGGGGTGCAGGGGGCCGGCGGTCTTCTCCCCAAGATCGCCGGGGCCGCACCTTTTCCCGGGAAAGCAGAAGTTACCGGCCGTTGGTCAGGCGGCGGGCCAGGGCCATCAGGCGGCCCGCGCAGGCGCGTACATCGGTTTCGGTCAGACGGCCGTCCGCCAGGGCGGCCCGGATGTCGGCGTCATCGTGGGGATTGCCCGGCATGATGACGTCATTGCCGGCGGCGGCACAGCGCCAGGGCTCGCTGCCGTCGGCGGGGACGGTGGTGTTCCAGTCCGACATGATAAGGCCGTCAAAGCCCCACTCGCCCCGGGCCACCACGGTGCAGAGGTCCCGGTTGTTGGCGGCCTGCACCCCGTTGATCCGGTTGTAGGAGGTCATCAGCGCCGCGGGGGCCGCCGTCTTGACGGCGATCTCAAAGCCGCGCAGGTAGATCTCCCGCAGGGCCTGCTCGGAGACCCGGGCATCCACCCCCATGCGGTGGTCCTCCTGGTTGTTGCAGGCAAAATGCTTGATGGTGACCCCCCGGGTGCCGTCCGCCTGGACGCCCCGGGTGACGGCGGCGGCCAGCGTTCCGGAAAGCAGCGGGTCCTCGGCATAGTACTCAAAGTTGCGGCCGCACAGCGGGTTGCGCTGGATGTTCATGCCCGGCGCCAGCCAGAGGTCGATATGGAACTCCGCCATCTCGGCGGCGATGGCCCGGCCGAATTCCTCCAGCAGGGCGGGGTCCCAGCTCTGGGCCAGGGCGGTGCCCACCGGGAAGGCCGTGCAGAACTGGTAGTAGGTGTCAGCGCCCTCCAGATGACGGGGGGCGTCCAGGAATCCGTTTTCCAGCGAGCCCAGCACCCCGGTGGGGATCACCCCACCGTCGGCGGGGTCCACCTGGTAGCTCTGCCGCAGCCGCAGCCCGGCAGGGCCGTCCGCCATGATAAGGGAGGGCACCCCACGGGAGGCTTCCAGCGCCTCGGAGGTCTCCCCCGCGGAGCCGGGCACCCGGATGCCCGCCGACCCCAGGGTGCTGGCGCCCTGGGTAATGTTGCCGTAGAGCAGGGGCACCAGTTCCTCCACCGGGCCGTCGGCCAGGGGCACGGGGGCCGGAACCGGTGCGTCATCGGGCAGCGGCGCAAAGGGGAAGGCGGGCAGGTCCAGGGCCGCGGCCGCCGCAGCTTTTTCCATGGCCGGGGCGGCAGGGCCCACTTCCCCGAAGGGATGGTGCAACGGGCAGATGGGATGGGTGGTTTCCAGCACCACTTCCTCCGCCACCGTCAGGTGGGCGCAGGGAGCGGCCTCTGCCAGGCTGCCCCCCGCAAAGAGGGTGTAGACCCCGGCGGGGATCACCCAGGCGCCGCGCCCGGGCAGGAACACCGCCAGCTGTTTGGCGGGTACGGCCACCGTCACGGTCTGGCTCTCCCCGGGGGGCAGGGGGTGGGTCTTGGCAAAGCCGGCCAGCCGCCGGTATTCCCGGGCGGTGCCGGTCTGGGGGCAGGCGGCGTAGAGCTGGGCCACCTCCCGGCCGGTGAACCGGTCCCCGGTGTTGGTCACCGTCAGGTCCACCTCCACCCCGTGGTCCCCGGGGCGCAGGGCGGTGAAGGCGGTGGAAAAGGTGGTGTAGGAAAGCCCGTGGCCGAAGCCGAAGAGAGGTTCGATGCCGAAGCTGTCAAACCAGCGGTAGCCCACATAGATGCCCTCGGTGTACAGTTCTTTTTCCAGGTCACCGTTGCAGGCCCCGAAGGTATCGGCGCAGGGGTAGTCGGCGTAGCGTTTGGCCCAGGTGGCGGTGAGCTTGCCCTCCGGCACGGCCTTGCCCAGCAGGATGTCGGCCACGGCCTCGCCGCCCTGCTGCCCCGGCTGGGAGATCTGCAAAACAGCCAGGGGATGGCGGTATTCCGCCAGCAGGTCGGTGAGTTCCACCGGGCCCCCGGCGTTGAGGACCAGCACCAGGGGCAGGCCCGCCTCGTTCAGGGTGCGCAGGTCGGCGGTTTCCCTCTCGCTGAGCAGGTAGTCCCCCGCGGTGGGGGTGCGGTCCTTGCCCTCGCCGGAGATGCGGCTGATCACATAGATCGCCGCCGTGGCCTCGATCAGGTCCTGCAGGGCCACCGGACGGCCCTGGGGCAGCACAAAGGGGTTGGCCGCGTAGGCGTCAAAGGGGTTTTCCACGGTTTTGGCGTCCGCCAGGATCTTCTCTTTCCAGGCCAGACGGGCGCGGTGGTAGAGCGCCTCATAGTAGGTGATCCAGTCCTCGCTGGTAAGGGGAACCCCGGCGGCCTTGAGTCCCTCATAGAGGGACACATTGGCCCGGTTGTTCACATCTCCCGAGCCGATGCCGCCCTTGACGGTATGTCCGGCGCCGGCGCCGAAGAGTGCCACCGGTTTGTCGGGGGCCAGGGGCAGCACGCCGTCGTTACGCAGCAGGACGATGCCCGCGGCGGCCGCCTTGCGGGCCAGGGCGGCGTGGCGTTTTTCCCGGGGGGAGGGGGCAGCCCGGCGGCTGCCGCTGTAGCTGTGTGCAGATTGCATAAGATGGTTCCTCTCGAAATGATGGATAGCACGCGGAAAACCGCCATAGCAGGATACTATGACGGTCTTCCGCACAACAGGAGAAAAAAGGAAAAAGCAGTTTATTCCTTGACACCGCCCAGGGTGATGCCGGCGATGATGTACTTGGACAGCAACAGATAGACGATGATGATGGGCACAATGGCCACGGTGATCATCATGTAGATCTTGCCCATGTCGAAGTTCATATAGTCGGCGCCGCGCAGGGTGGCGATGAGGATGGGAACGGTCATCTTGTCCTTGGACTGGATGATGAGGGCGGGAACGAAGTAGTTGTTCCAGGAACCCACGAAGGTGAAGATGGCCTGCACCGCCACGGCGGGCTTCATGATGGGCAGCACGATGCGGTTGAAGGTCATGAACTCACCGGAACCGTCGATGCGGGCGGCCTCCACCAGGGACAGCGGCAGCGAGGACTCCAGGTAGCTGTACATGAAGTAGAACACCGCCGGGGACGCGATGGAGGGAATGATGAGGGGCAGCAACGAGTCGTAGAGGCCGATGTTGGTCATCAACCGCAGGAAGCCCATGGCGGTGACCTGGGTGGGCATGACCAGGATGGCCATGATGAAGGTGAATGCCACCTTTTTCAGCTTGAACTGGTAGGCATAGAGGCCGTAGGCCGTCAGGGCGGAGAAGTAGGTGCACAGCGCCGCCGAGCAGCTGGAGACGATCAGGCTGTTGAT
>NZ_JACJKP010000204.1 GCF_016901605.1 Gemmiger formicilis | reverse complement strand
CCAGCGTTGGCAGCGATCTGGCGCAGAGGAGCCTCCAGAGCCTTGCGGACAATCTTGGCACCGGTGCGCTCGTCGCCTTCCAGTGCGGCAACAACCTTGTCAACAGCGGGAATGGCGTTGATGGTAGCGGTACCGCCGCCAGCCACAATGCCTTCCTCAACAGCAGCCTTGGTAGCGTTCAGAGCGTCTTCAATGCGGAGCTTCTTGTCCTTCATCTCAACTTCGGTAGCAGCACCAACCTTGATGACGGCAACACCGCCGGCCATCTTGGCCAGACGCTCCTGCAGCTTCTCACGGTCAAAATCAGAGGTGGCGGTGGAAATCTGGCTGCGGATCTGCGCAACGCGCTCCGCGATAGCGTCCTTATCGCCGTTGCCGCCGACAATGGTGGTGTTCTCCTTAGTGACCTTGACCTGGCGGGCAGTACCCAGCAGCTGCATGGTGGCATCCTTCAGCTCGTAGCCCAGGTCGCTGCTGATCACAGTACCGCCAGTCAGGATAGCGATATCCTGCAGCATTTCCTTGCGGCGGTCGCCAAAGCCGGGAGCCTTGACAGCAACAACGTTCAGGCCACCACGCAGACGGTTGATGATCAGGTTGGACAGCGCGTCGCCCTCAACATCTTCGGCGATGATGAGCAACTTACGGCCAGACTGAATCACCTGCTCCAGCAGAGGAACGATATCTTGGAACACGCTGATCTTCTTGTCGGTGATCAGAACGGAGCAGTCGTCGTAAACGGTCTCCATCTTCTCGGTATCGGTGACCATGTAGGGAGTCACATAGCCGCGATCAAACTGCATACCTTCCACGACTTCCGTGTAAGTTTCGGCAGTGGTCTTGTTCTCTTCGATGGTGATGACGCCGTCAGCGGTAACCTTCTCCATCGCATCGGCAATCAGCTGGCCGATCTCGGCATCGCCGGCAGAAACGGTACCGACACGGGCAATGTCCTTGCTGCCATTGACCTTCTGGCTGTTGGCCTTGACGGCTTCCACAGCGGCGGTAACGGCCTTCTGCATGCCGCGCTTGATATCCATCGGGTTGGCACCGGCGGTAACGTTCTTCATGCCTTCGTTGACCAGGGCCTGAGCCAGAACAGTGGCGGTGGTGGTACCGTCACCGGCAGCATCATTGGTCTTGGTAGCAACTTCACGAACGAGCTGAGCGCCCATATTCTCGAAAGCATCTTTCAGCTCAATTTCCTTGGCGATGGTCACACCGTCATTGGTGATGAGCGGGCTGCCAAACTTCTTGGCCAGCACCACGTTGCGGCCCTTGGGGCCCAGGGTGACTTTGACGGTATCCGCCAGCTGATCGATACCGGCGCACAGCGCCTTGCGGGCTTCAGCGCCCTGCTTAATCTGTTTAGCCATAAAGCATTACTCCTTTTTTATAAAAAGCGACAGGATCAAAAAATCACTCCACCACAGCGAGGATATCGCTCTGGCGAACGATGGTACACTCTTCACCATCGACCTTGACTTCGGTGCCGGAATACTTGCTGGTCAGCACTTTATCACCGACCTTGACAATCATTTCGACTTCCTTGCCATCAACCATACCGCCGGGACCAACGGCCAGGACCTCGGCAACCTGCGGCTTTTCTTTAGCGGAACCAGACAGGATCAGCCCGCCTTTGGTGGTTTCTTCTTCTTCGACCAGCTTGATCACAACGCGGTCTGCAAGAGGTTTGATTTTCATAATGAAAGATCCTCCCTAATAAAAGATTTCTCTTTGTAGATTCTGTTTAGCACTCTGTTCTCTTGAGTGCTAAACATATAATAACCACTTTCTCACAAAAAATCAAGAGGTTTGGATATAAAATTTTTATGAACAAGCCCCCATTATGCAGAACACCCCGAGATATGAAAATCTCGGGGTGTTCTGTTGGGAGCCCGAAAGGTCACTTCCGAACTGCATACAATTTTATAAAGACTTCGTACAGATGGGAGATTGCAAAGCTCCCGTTCCGTTACAACGCTCTGCCGGCGGCAAGATTATTTCCTCTCCACCGGAATCCAGATCTCGCAGTAGTAGTCCGAATCCTGGGTCCCCTGTTCAAACTTACTGTCGTCGGTGTACATCTCCACGTTGATACCGGCGGCAATCTTATAGTCAGGGTTCGTGGGCAGCCATTGAGAAAAAATCTGTTGGTTCAGTCCCTGCAACGCCTGGGGCATCCGACCGGTGCAAGGAAACACTGCCCACGTGTGGGCCGGAATGGTACGGGTGGTAAAGCCATCGGGAATCTCTCTGGCGGGGTTGTAGTTGTCTGCAATAAGATATTCAAACTCATTGCCCTCCATACTCTCGTCCAAATTGATGCCGTACATACCGCATACTACCTCTCCGCCGCCCGCAGCGAAATGTTCGGCCCAGAACCGGGGCACCTCCACCGCGCCGTCTTCATACTTAAAGGTTTTTGCCCGGCAGAGTACCGTGAACGCTTCTTTTTTCATGATCTTGCAATCCATGTTTTGACCACCTTCCAATGTCACTTTGATCCGAAGCGGAGCAAAGGAACGAACCGCGCCTCCGCTTTTTCGCAGTGCGGCGGGTGTAAGTCCATGGAAACGGGCAAAGGCTTTGGTAAAGCTGTCCGGTGAATCATAGCCAAACTCCAGTGCGATGTCGATGATCTTCCGGTCCGTCGTGAGGACCTCCAGCCCGGCGACGGAAAGCCGGCGCTGGCGGATATAGTCGCCCACCGTCATACCACACAACATGGAAAAGCCCTTCTGAAAGTAAAACGGAGACAACGCCGCCTGCTGTGCGATATCCCGGATGGTCAATTTCTCCCGGAGATTCTGCTCGATATACTGGATTGCCTGATGAATGCTGGTTACCCAATCCATTGGTCACACCATCCTTCTGGATTCAGCATACTGGAAAACCGCCCCTTCCGCCCGATTTTCTGTGCTCATATTTGTCCGGCGGTTGTACGCCTCAAGACGAATTCCTGCACTGGACAGCCAAATTCTTCGGCCAACTTTCCCTCCGAAAAACCCAAGCGCTTATAGAAGGAACGAGCGGCTTTCCCGTTGGGGTCCCCATCCCGATAGGTGGTCACCGTGATGTTTTCCCATTCCCCCATCTGCGTCAGCATAAATTGCACCAACTTCCGCCCAATGTGCTGCCTGTGGCAGGCCGGGTCTACCACCAGAAAGCATAGCATACTGTTTTCTTTTGAGAATAGCAGCGCCCCCAAGATACGCCCCTCGTCTACCGCACAGACGGCGGACGCCTTTTGAACAAAGTGCAGAACGGTTGCTCTGTGCTCCGCCATCGCTCCGGCGGTTTCCAACCCGGGAAATATATCTCGAACCTGTTCTACCAGCGCCATCCAGGCATCTATATCCTGTGCGCCTGCAAGTCTGATTTCCATAATCAGGCTCCTTTCTCATTGGCAGTTGGGAGATGTTTACTGTAACAGTTCATTTTAATCAATCGTCCAGAACATTTTTTGCTTCTGTTTTACTTTGGCAACGTCCCGCGGCATCACTTATCCGCGAAAAGGTCAAAGTAGTCAGAATCCACCACCAAACAAAACAAAGCGCCGCAGCCGGTCAAAAACCAACGCTGCGGCGCTTATTACTTGGAGCTAGTAGTCGGACTTGAACCGACGGCCTGCTGATTACGAATCAGCTGCTCTACCAACTGAGCCATACTAGCACACAAGGACAACACTAATATTATACATTTTTTTGTGCGCAAGTCAAGCCCTGCAAGAAAAAATGTTTTGTGTTGTCCTCCGGCCCGTCATAACGGGACAACGTCAGAAAATCAGAGTTCCAGCGGGAACTTCTGTTTATCTTGTACGCTGATATCTTTTCCCAATTGGACTTCGATCACTTTCAGTTCGGTGTCTGCCACAATGGTATGACGGCAGCCGGCTTTCATAGTAATCACGTCCCCTGCCCGTACTGTCCGGACGGTTCCATCTACCACAGCACGTCCCTGGCCGGAAATCACCGTCCACACTTCATCACGGAAGGTATGGCTGTGATAGTTCATACGATGCCCCGCATGCAAGGTAACCTTGATGGTAAGGCTCTCATCTTCCACATCAAGAACCCTAAAGCTGCCCCAGGACTTCTCGGCAAACATGATCTGCTGGTCAATCGCGTCCACATAAGGTTTGATATAGCTGGATTGATCCTTGTCCGAAACAAGGATTCCTTCAGGGCTGGCGGATACGACCACATCTTTCAATCCCATGCACAGCACGGGAACGTTCAATTCATTGAGAACGTGAACGTTTTCGCAGGATTCATTGACAATCGCTTTGCCAATGCAGGGGGATTCCATAGCTTCCGTCAGAGTATTCCAGGTGCCCATATCCTTCCACTGCCCGGCAAAACGCAGAACCTGAATTTCCGATTCTCTCTCGACCACAGCATAATCGAAACTGATTTTGGTCAACGATTCATACTTACGGAACAAATCCTGATAATCGGTAAACTCGATC
>NZ_JACJKP010000203.1 GCF_016901605.1 Gemmiger formicilis | reverse complement strand
CACAGGGCGGCTATGTGGATTATCTGATGCCCCAGCTGTACTGGGGGCTGGACTATGAGCAAAACGGCGATACTACCAACAGCCTGGCCAGCCTGGCGGCACAATGGGCCGCGCTGCCCCGGGCCAACGGGGTGGAACTGTACATCGGGCTGGGGGCCTACCGCATCGGCGCCGGGGACGGTTCCACCGCCGATACCGGCGAATGGCAGACCGGCCATGCCCTGGCCGACCAGCTGGACGCCCTGGAGGAACTGGGCATCCGGGGGGTGGGGCTGTACCGCTATGCCTCCCTGTGGGGCAACCCCGACTGGCCCGATTTGGCCGAACAGGAACGGGAAGCCATTGCCCAGCGTTGGGTCACAGCGTCCCCCGGGTATTGAGCCTGTACCCTACCTTGAACACAGTCTGGATCTCGTGCTGCAGGCCCAGCTTGCGCCGTACCCGGTTGATATGTACATCCACGGTGCGGCTTTCGCCGATATAGTCATACCCCCAGGCGTCCGCCAGCAGCTGGCCCCGGGTCAGGGCAATGTTGCGGTTCAGAACCAGCGTTTCCAGCAGGGCATACTCCCGCGGGGTCAGCTCCACCTCCTGCCCGGCGCGCCACACACGGTGCGCCCGCAGGTCCATGTACAGGTCCTTGAACCGGAATTCGGTATGGTTGCGGTTGGCCCGCCGCAGTACATGATGTACCCGCTGCTTCATTTCCTGTACGGCATACTGTTCTTGTATCGTGCTCCGGTCGGCCACGGTACCATCCCTCCTTGTTTGTTGTCTGTCTATATACTATAACGATAGTTGTTGCCGAGTTGTTACAAATATTACCGACATTTGCACATATTTTTACAAATTGTTCATTTTTACAGAGATTTTTTTCGTTTTCCACCTGTTTGTTGAAAATCAGCGCCGTTTCTTCCCGCAGTTGCGCGGCGGGGAATTTTTACACCAGGTACAAAAATCGGTTTACTTCTTTCTATTTTAGCGGATTATCCGCTATGCTATACTTTTTTTACATTCCAGTGAAAGTTTTGAGGTTGACCCATGCTGTACCGACGCATCCGCGATCTGCGCGAGGACCACGATCTGACCCAGGCGGAAATGGGGCGCATATTGTCCTGCAGCCAACGGGTCTACAGCAACTACGAGCGGGGCGAACTGGACATCCCCACCGAGATCTTGCGCAAGCTGGCCCGGTATTACGGGGTCACGGCGGATTATCTGCTGGATCTGTCCGACGTACCCTGGCCCTACGGCTGAACGCTGCCGGCAAAAGATGTTGCGGCGGGGTACGGCCCCCTACTTTTCCACAGCATGGGGGAAAACTTCCCCCTGTTTTTACCCCAAAACCGGCTTTTCCACCGCCTGTTCCCCCCGGGAACAGGCGGTTTTCCCTTTTCTCTGTGGAGAGCTGTGGAATATTCCACACCGTTTTTTGTCGTTATACCTGAAATTTCTGCATCTTTCCCCTGTTTTCCACCCAGTTTTCCACATTTTCAACCGGGTTTTCAACCATTCCACCGTGGATAACTCTGTGGAAAGTGTGGAAAACTCGGTTCAAACCGTGCAAAACCCTATTCCTGCAGGGATTTTTCGATTCGTTCAAACTCCATTCACATGCGGTTCATGATTATGGCGCATGCTATACCTTGTAAGGAGTGAATACTATGAAAGAAACGACCCCGCCCAAAGATCCCAAAAAGAAACTTTGGATCGGATATGCCATTGTGATCGCGTTGCTGCTTATCAGCAACTTTTTCCTGCTTCCGGCTATGATGCAGTCCGGTGTGAAGAGTGTGAACTACAGCACCTTCCTGCAAATGCTGGAGGACAAACAGCTTTCCACCGTCCAGCTGGAAGATCAGGAGATCTACTTTGTGGACAAGGAAGAAAACGCCTACAAGACCAACGCCATTGCCCAGGATGGCGACCTGGTCAACCGTCTGGAGGATGCCGACGTAGAGTTCGGCACCGTCTACCAGAACCCCACCATCTGGGATTCGCTGCTCAGTCTGGTGCTCAGCTTCCTGCCGGTGCTGCTGCTGTTCTGGCTGGCCAACCGGATGCTGGCCAAGCGGATGCAGGGCATGGGCGGCGCCAACTCCATGTTCTTTGGGGGCAAATCCGGCGCCAAACAGTACGTGGTGGATGACAAAACCGGCATCAAGTTCCAGGACGTGGCCGGTGAGGACGAAGCCAAAGAAAGCCTGCAGGAGATCGTGGATTTCCTGCACAACCCCAAAAAATACGAGGACATCGGCGCCAAAATGCCCAAAGGCGTGCTGCTGGTAGGCCCTCCGGGTACCGGCAAGACCCTGCTGGCCCGGGCTGTGGCCGGCGAGGCCGGGGTGCCCTTCTTCTCCATCGCGGGCAGCGAATTTGTGGAGATGTTCGTGGGCATGGGTGCTTCCAAAGTGCGCGACCTGTTCAAGCAGGCAGGCGAAAAAGCCCCCTGCATCGTCTTTATCGACGAGATCGATACCATCGGCAAAAAGCGTGACGGCGCCGGCAACCTTGGCGGCAACGACGAACGGGAACAGACCCTGAACCAGCTGCTGACCGAGATGGACGGCTTTGACGCCACCAAGGGTGTGGTGATCCTGGCCGCCACCAACCGGCCCGAATCTCTGGACCCGGCGCTGACCCGTCCCGGCCGTTTTGACCGCCGCGTGCCGGTGGAACTGCCCGACCTGAAAGGCCGGGAAAGCATCCTGCGGCTGCACGCCAAAAAGGTCAAGCTGGGCCCCGACTGCGACTTTGCCGTGGTGTCCCGTATGACCCCCGGTGCTTCCGGCGCCGAACTGGCCAACATCGTCAACGAGGCGGCCCTCTGCGCCGTGCGTCACCACCGCAAGGCCGTGACCCAGTTCGATCTGCAGGAAGCGGTGGATACCATCCTGGCAGGTGCCCAGAAGAAGAACAAGATCCTGAACGACAAGGAAAAATGCATCGTGGCTTACCACGAGGTAGGCCATGCCCTGGTGGCGGCTTTGCAGACCCACAGCGCCCCGGTGCAAAAAATCACCATTGTGCCCCGTACTTCGGGCGCCCTGGGCTTTACCATGCAGGTGGACGAGGGCGACCATACCCTGATGACCCGGGAAGAGATCCTGAACAAGATTGCCACCTTTACCGGCGGCCGTGCCGCCGAGGAACTGATCTTCCACTCGGTGACCACCGGTGCTTCCAACGATATTGAGCAGGCCACCAAGCTGGCCCGCGCCCTGGTCACCCGCTACGGCATGACCGACGACTTTGACATGGTAGCCCTGGAAACGGTGAACAACGCCTACCTGGGCGGCGATACCAGCCTGGCCTGCAGCGAACGCACGGCCTCCCAGGTGGATGCCAAAGTGGTGGAGATCGTGAAGGAAGCCCACCGCAAAGCCCTGAAGCTGCTGGCGGACAACAAACGCAAACTGGACGAAATTGCCCAGTATCTGTACGAAAAAGAAACCATTTCCGGCGAAGAGTTCATGCGTATTTTGAACGCACAGCCGCAATTACCGGCTTCTGCCCCGTCAGATTCCACAAAACAATCACAGTAATTTTGTGCGTTTATGCCCTGTTCCCCTCTTGACGAATGGGGTGCCGCCCTGTATCATAAAAGAAAACTTCCCAGTGAGAGGGGGAACACAGAGTGACGTTCGAGGAACTGCAGGAGCTTTTGGCGGAACAGTTCAGCTGTGACACGGCCGAGCTTTCCCGCGGCGTAGCGCTGGGCGACCTGGGCGCCGACCATGAGGACATGGTGGAACTGGCCTGGGGACTGGGCGAAGCGGTCGGTGTGGAAATCGACGAGAGCGATCTGAGCGTGGACATGACGGTCGGCGAGCTGTGGCGCTTTGTCGTGGACCTGGCTGAAAACGCCGAGATGTAAAACAATGCGGCCCGCCCCCAGGGGGCGGGCCTTTTTGGTTGCTGGGGAAAGGAGCGGTATGGCACAACGCAAACGGAGGTATCTGCTGGCATTGTTGCTGCTGTTGGTGCTGGGGCTGGGCATGATGCTGGCTTACGCAGCGCGCAAACAGGGCTACCATGTGGACGAGCTGTATACCTATGAACTGACCAACTATCCGGGGGGATTCTACGCCCTGCAGGATGGATATATGGACACCTGGCAGGACGGGTCCCTTTACCAAAGCGCCCTGCAGCCCGGCCGTGCCTTTGACTATTCGGTGCCCTGGAACAACCAGAAGATCGACGTGCACCCGCCCCTGTATTACTGCGCGGTGTACACGGCGGAATCGCTTTTTCCGGGGCTGGGGCTGCCGTGGGTAGGGCTTTTGCCCAACTTTGTGTTCCTGCTGGCGGGCACGGTGGTGCTCTACTTTGCGGCGCGGCGGCTCACCGGCCGGTTCTGGACGGCCTGGCTGGCGGCGGCGGTGTTCCTTTTGAACATCGGCACCCAGGGCATGGCGGTCTTTACCCGGATGTACGCCCTGCTTATGCTGGAAACCGTGGTGCTGGTGGCCCTGCATCTGCGGC
>NZ_JACJKP010000202.1 GCF_016901605.1 Gemmiger formicilis | reverse complement strand
GCTGGCTGATCCGGCCAAAAAGCAGTTCCAGAGCATTTTCCCACACATAGTCCGGGAACATCTCCAGGCAGGTGCCGGTGGGCCACTTGCTCTCCAAGGTCTGAATATCCTGATAGATGATGACCGCCACGTCTTTCGGCACACGTACGCCCAGTTCCCGGAATGCCTCTAAAGCGCCTTCAGCCACCTCATCACTGCCCAACAGAACTGCTTCCGCCAAGGTATGCTCTTCCACGGCCTTCTTGGCCAGCGCATAGCCACTTTCTCGACTGATTTCCCCCACATGGAAGGTTCGGGGATCGTACTGGCCGCGCTCCTCCAAGATGCGCCGGATGGCCGCCAGACGGTGGGTACCGATGCGGCCGTTGGCCCCGTCATAAATGCCGCCGATATATCCCAGGCCAGTGTACCGCTTCTGATCCAGTAGGTAGGACACCATCTGCTCCTGACCCCGGTCGAAGTCCACCTGCACCTGGTCGAACTCGTAGTTGTGCTGGTTGGAGTTCACAAAGACGATGGCGAAGGACAGGGAGCGTAGAAAGTCGATTTCCTTCTCGCTGAACACCCCCAAGGCGATAATGCCATCTACCTTTTGAGGCTCACCGAAAGTCAACCGAACAAAGGTTACCTCGTACTGGTCGGTCATCATCTGTACCAGACAGGACAGGGACGAGAGCCGTACATTGTGCCGGTCTGGGCGGATGATCCGCCAGTCCGCCACCCCAATGACCAGGTGCGTTTTATGCTCTGCCGCCTTTCTCTGGCGAGGAGATACATAGCCCAAGACGTGGGCCGCCTGAAAGATCCGGGCCCGCACCTCCGGTGAGACAGAGATGTTGTCGTCCTTGTTCAAAACCCGTGAGACCGCCGCAGTCGAGACCTGAGCGGCCTGGGCCACATCCTTGATTGTCGCCATGAGGCTCCTCCTTTCGTATCGTTTCAAGCTCATTATATAGCGCCTTCTGTCGAAGTCAATATACTTTACTAAAATTTTACTAAATTATGAACCAGTTATAACATGGAGTAGTCCTGCAATGCATCGTAAGGGCAAACGGCGACACGACCAACATGGGCCGTGCCGCCTTTCGCGTTACCTTTCCTGCTCCTGCTTCCGTTTGCGGTTGGGCTGTGACACGATTTTTTGCTTTTGTCGTGCCAGTTGGCGGGCTGCGTATTCCTCCGCCGAATCGTTGGTCAAGCGCGTCTGTGCCTGTTTAGCGTCCATCCACCGCAGCGGTGAATATTTACTGCCAAACACCTGTTCCAACTTTTCGTTGGCGGCTACTTCATATCCGGGCCGGATGGCCTGCCGGGCCTCGTACAGTTCCACCGGGTCAAGATCGGCGGCCTGCGATTTTGCCTCGGCGTACTCATGCAGTGTGGATTCCAGATCAGCGGAATATTTCTGCTCCTGCTCGTCCAGTTTTTGCAGGTTAGACTCCAGCGCGGCGATGTCTTTGCGGAAGGTTTCGGCCCCGGCGTCCTCGGCATAGTCAAACTGCTGCAACAACAGCGCCTTTTCAGAGCGCAGTTCCTCCAAATCTTCGGTCAGCTCCGCAATCTTAGCGCCCAACTCTTTGTGCTTAAACACCTGCCACGCAGGCAGGGATTCTTTCTCGGCTTTCACAGTTTTGCGCTCCCTGCTTTTCTCCTTGATCTGCCGGGCCAAATTGGTGAACCGTGTCAGCTGGGGCTTGTACACAGTAAGGGCTTTCTGACAGCTGGCACGGCCTGCACGGATATGGGACAGCTGATAACAGAAAATTAAAATCCCGCTGCGTAATTTTTCCAGACGCTCCGCTACGGCGGGCACGGTGTGGGCAACCAAAGCGGCCAGCTTTTTGACCTCCGCTTTCAGTTCTCGCAGCAGGGCGTTGTCGGCCTTGATCTGCCGGTTCAGTTCGCAACGGTCAGAGATGATGCCGCGCCGCTCCAACGCCTGAGCTGCCACGCCCTCGTGGATGGTGGGCCGTTCCTCCAGGCCACGCTCGGCATGGCTGCGGTGGTCAATGCGTTCCGCATGACCGGCCAGCTCCAGACAGCGGTTCGCCGCCGTGGCCCACGCCTCGCGCCAGACAACCAGCTGTTCTTCGCTGTTCCACCGCGCAGAGATGGGATTCTGCCTGCCGTACCGGGTGCTTTTTGGGTGTTTGTCCACACGAACATGGCCATGCGCATGGGCTGCGGATGGAGCCATATACACCTTCCTTTTGCCAACTTTGTAGGGGTACTGCTTCTCCCAGCCCTCAGCCTGTGCGGTTTTGAACTCGGCTGCGGTAAAGCCGCGTTCATCGCCGTCCTTGACGCAGAGATATTCTTTTTCAGTCTTGTACTGCCATGCGCCCGACTCCGTCAGAGGACGCACCGTCAGCAGGATGTGGGCGTGGGGATTGTGGCCGTCGGTGTCGTGGATCGCAACGTCAGCGCACATACCTTCATCCACGAACTGCTCCCGGATAAAATCTTGCAAAAGCTCAATCTGCTGCTGCCGTGATAGCTCGATGGGCAGCGCGGCGACAAATTCCCGCGCCAGACGGCTGTCCTTGGTTTTCTCCGCTTCTTCCACGGCGTTCCAGAGTTTTTCCCTCTCCTGCCATTCCGGGGGAGCCATTGGCGGCAGGAACACCGCCTGCCAGGCAAGGCCCTGTTTGCGGGTGTAGTCATGCTGTACCCCGTCATACTCGTTGAGCATCCGGGAACAGCTCAGATAGGCCGCAGCAGCCACAGCGGAGCGTCCGGCTCCACGGCTGACCATCTTGGCCTCCAAATGATAAATTGCCATAAATCACCTTGTCCTTTCTGAAAGGGGTGCCCCGAAACAGGGCACCCTTGTTTTCGCTCAGTACGTCGTGAAATGCGACGTACCACCAGCAGGGGCGGAACGATTTGTTCCACCCCTGTATCTGTGTCAAGCTGCCGGTGGCAGGTTGACACAGGCAGGCGGCGGGATGGGGTGGCAATATACCACCCCATGAACAGGGGCTTCCAAAACGGAAACCCCTGCGCCGACTGCATGGGCAAGGCTGGCAGTTTGGCAGAAATGCAGCCTTGTCCAGCAGCTCCCGCAGGAGCCGCAATCCCCCTCGGAGAGCGCACGTGCCCGACCAACGGAAGGGCTACCACCGCCTGCTTTAGCAGGTGGTGAGTAAGTGCGCCCTTCGGGATAAAAAAGAGGAAGGCCCCCGGTTTCCCGGAGACCTCCCAGCCGTTTTCAATCGTGTGCTGCCAGCTTTCGCCGCAGGTATTCTTCCAGATTGTCAAGCCCTACCGCCTGTACTTCCGGCAGCACTTTTTCCAGCACAGCACCCTCCTGAATGAGCCGCCTTGTCCGGGCTTTTCGCTCCTTCACCCGGTTCCGTGCCTGGGCTTCCTCCAAGCGGTGCTTTGCCTGCAACAGTTTCTTTTCTTCACTTGTCATAGTTTTACCTCCGTTTCTGCCAGATCAGGTCATAGCCCAGCACATCGGCCAGCTGCATGACCTCCTTATAGCGAATAGATTCCCGCTGGAGCTTGGCGGACAGATTGGAAACACTATCCGACCAGCCGTATTCCTCATGGAGCCTGTCAACCAGCTCCTGCATGGTATATCCGGCCCGGACGATCTGTGCCTTAATCTCGTTGCGTACCGTCATCATCAAAAATCCTCCTAAATTTACTTGATAAAAAAGCGAAGCCGGTACGCCCTCTGGCATAACCGCTTCGCTGTATGGTGAAAAATCTCCTTGTCACCAAATCCGTTCAGAATTGTCGGTGTGATGTCCTGCCCATAAGCTGCACCTTCCGACTTTTCCGTTCCGTGTGACTTGGCTTGAAACCGTGCATTTTCCCATGATTCCATGCACCCGGTTCACCGGGGCGAGAAGCATGGTTTCGCAAAATGATTTCTTCCAATAGGCAAATACTTTTCGATTTCCACTTGCCTTGATTTAGCATGGGGATTTGACCAGTGATTCTGACTGCCATAGCCGCCGAATTGCTATAAAAGGGAAAACAACGGTCAATCAAAGCGTACGTACGTACATGGCTCAGCGCCGCCATTCCTCCGGCACATCTTCCGGTACGTACGTACGCATCGAATCACCGGAAAACACTGATATATGATTTCTCACCAGTACCTCAATTCCCAGAAAGCCACGCACCCGCCGTCCGGCTGCGTTGGTCACATTGTTACAATATTCCAGATTGTAGCGGCTCTGGCAGGCGATCAGGGCTTCGCTGAAGCTGCGGGGTTTCAGGGCAGGCAGGTTGTTCTCGGTGCAGTAAATCTGGTATGCCTCATACAGCTCTTTGGAGCTGGCAGATAAATCGGCTTTCAGGCGAACATACCCGTCAGAATCCAGAAAATCATAGACATTGTTATTGTCCCGTTTGACTGCCTCCCGGTTCCCTCTGGTGCGCTCACTTTCGGTGAATTTGAAGTTGTTGGCGGCCAGCCGCTGCAATCCCTCAAAAGCCCACAGCAGAATACCCTCAACCTCGGCTTTCATCTTCTCGGCAAGGTCAGGATCATCCATACGGCCAGCCGGTTTTTCTTTCGTGGTCAGCACCAGCTGGCGGCGATAAAATCCGTCGCTCCGGTCAAACAGCGCCTGCAAATCTCCGTTGGAGAAGGCCAGCAGCCGGGCGCACATCCATCCCTGATAGCTCTGCTTGCCCTTGCGCTCCA
>NZ_JACJKP010000201.1 GCF_016901605.1 Gemmiger formicilis | reverse complement strand
CGAAACAATGCGAGATTTATGCTCCGGCTGCACCCGGGCATATACACTGTAATTCCGGACGGCCCGTGTCAGTTCCTCATCGGAAATCTCGTCCAGTTCCGCACCGGTGACGGCCTGCGATGCATCAGACAGAATATGCAGCTGTTTGGCAATGGCAACCGCGGTGTCCTTATGGTCACCGGTAATCATTACGGGACGGATGCCCGCCTGACGGCATTCGGCAATGGAGGCTTCCACTTCGGGGCGCACCGGGTCGATCATACCGGTCAGCCCCAGGAAGCAAAGGTCCTGTTCCAGAAATTCCGGGCTGGTATCGTCGGGCTTTTCCGGCCAGCGGCGTTGTGCCGCAGCCAGCACCCGCAGGGCCCGGTCGGCCATTTCCTTGTTTGTACGCAGGATTTCCTGCCGCTTGGGGTCAGTCATGGGATGGGCTTTTCCATCCTGCCAATAGGAAGTACACAGCCGAATCACCACATCCGGTGCGCCTTTGGTATACTGCACAAACGCACCGTCCGCACTGTGCACCGTGGACATCATCTTTCGTCCCGAATCGAAGGGAGCTTCCCCTACGCGGGGCTGGCGGCTTTCCAGTTCCTGTTTGGGTAAACCTTCCGCCGCCGCAAAGGCAACCAGAGCCGCCTCGGTGGGCTCACCTTCCGCCTTGCCCTCGCTATTCAGGTTCGCATCACTGCACAGTGCCATGGCGGTTGCCAGCGCCTTGGTATCGCCAACATGTTCCACCACCGTCATACGGTTCTGGGTCAGCGTTCCGGTTTTGTCCGTACAAATGACCTGGGTACACCCCAACGTTTCTACTGCGGTCAACCGACGGATGACCGCATTGCGCTTGCTCATATTGGTCACACCGATGGACAGAACCACCGTCACCACCGTCGCCAAACCTTCGGGGATGGCTGCCACAGCCAGAGATACCGCCACCATAAAGGTAGAAAGGACACTCTGCAGTGTAAAGGAACCCGCCACGAACAAATCAAAGATAAAGATAAAGACGCAGATCCCCAATACCAGCTTGGAGAGAGTACGCCCCAATTCATCCAACTTGCGCTGAAGAGGTGTCTGTTCGTCTTCGGTGCCTGCCAGCGCTCCGGCAATTTTGCCCATCTCGGTCTGCATGCCGGTATCTGTAATGACCGCGCGGCCGCGCCCGTACACGACGGTGGACCCCATATAGCACATATTGGAGCGGTCAGCCAGAGGCACATCCTCCTGCCCGGGCGCCAACCCAAGCATCTGTACCACTTTGGTAACCGGGACGCTCTCGCCGGTCAGTGCTGCTTCTTCAATTTTCAGGCTGGCACTTTCCAGCAGTCGTCCATCCGCCGGTACACTGTCCCCCGCTTCCAGGACAACCACATCGCCCGGCACCAGTTCTTCACTGTGCAAGGTGATCTGCCGGCCGTCCCGTATCACCTTGCTGGTGGCTGCCGTCATGGTCTGCAAGGCTTCGATGGCAGCTTCCGCTTTGCTTTCCTGCAAAACGCCCAATATTGCGTTGAGGAGCACCACCAACAGAATGATAAACGCTTCGGCAAAGTTTTCTCCCGCCAAAAAGTTGGTAACTCCCGAAACTACAGCCGCCGCCAGCAGAATCAGCAGCATCGGATCTTTGATCTGCGCCACAAACCGTTGTAACCAGGTAGGCTTCTCCGCCCCCCGCAGTTTGTTGGGGCCGGTTTTTTGCAGGCGTTCTGCCGCCTGCTGTTGTGTCAGGCCGTTTTCGGTGGTATCCAGCTGCCGCAAGAGTTCGGCAAGCGGTTGCGTGTATGCCTGTTTCATCGCGGATTGCTCCTTCCCTAATAAAAAAACTCATGCACAGAGAAATCCCCTGTGCATGAGTCTCATTCTGATCATTCCGGCGGTCCGGGCCGTGAGGCCGGGTATGGCGAACACACCGCGCACCTTGCGGTGCGGAATTACTCCCTCATGGTATTTTCATTGTACGCAGGCAGTCCTGTGTTTGTCAAGCGTAACTGTGCAGAAAAAGGCTTCAGGCCGTTTTTTCCACTGTAATTGTCGTTACCGTGATGGGGGTATCGTCCAGCGTATGCACCGCCGTGCGCCAATAGTACAGCGGCACACCGGTGGTAAAGGTGAAGGTCATGGTCTGGGGATCAATGGTCGTGAATTCAATATCCAGCTTATAGGTTTCCTCATTGATCAATCCATGGCGGGCGTAGATATAACTGTGGTCGAATCCGCTTCCCGTCAGCATGACCGAATAGGTTCCCGGGAACAGCATCCATTCCTCGGTCATCATCTCGCCGCCGCTGCCCAACTCCACCCCCTGCGCGGTAATGGTTCCGTTGGTCACATCGGAAAGCAAAAGATCCATAGAGTGGGTATCGGCTTCCGGTTCCGGGTCAGACGGTAAATCCAAGGGTTCCACACTGCCGATCAAAATGCCATCCAGGCGGTAGTAGTACAGCGTAAAGGAATCCCGTGCCAGCTCATCTTCATCCAAAAAGGCATACAGCGTATCGGAGGAAAGGGTGTTCATCTCCCCGGCCAGCGTCACCGCTGCCAGGTTGCCGTCCATGTGGCCCATATAAAAGCTGTTGGACGTCCACCCGTTCTCTGCCGCAAAGGCCGCGAGGTCCCAGAATTCCTCATGTTCAAAATCAAAACTGGCAAAAGCCAGATGGCTGAACCGGCCGCTTTGCGCCAGCGTTTCCCAGGCAGGGTCAGTCAGCACGCTCTGATTTGCATAGGTTTCCGCACTGTGGTAGGTGGCAAACCGCTTTGTCAGCTCTTCACGCATACCATAAGCCTGCACCCCCACGCAAACCGCCAACGCCACCACCGCAACCCGGCCGTTCCAGCAGCGCAAGACTGCGGCGCAGGCCAGCAAAGCCAGCAGCATTCCGGCCAGCCAGGCCAGCCGCGCGCAGGAAGAGAACATGGCCCATACATCCATGAGCAGCTGCGGCACAGGGATCGTCACCAGGGTTTTGCCCCCCAGCGTGATGGTATTGCCCATGGCGGCCACCGCGTCCAGGACCAACACTACTGCACCGGCAATCCACCAGGCACGATGCCGTTGGAGGAAGGCCCCCAGCGCAGACGCCTTGCCGCGTACGCAAAAAACAGCCAGGCCCAATACAGCCAGCACCACCGCCAGCACGGCACCGGCACCGATGTATATATCCTGTTCCCAACTGGCCGCAAGTCCCGGCACCAGCAGATTCGCCAGGTCCGCCCCATTCAGGTAGCCGTTGGAATATCCCGCAAAGTTGGCGGCAAACGCCCCCAGCAAGACCAGTTCCGCCAAAGCTGCCGCACAGAAACAAAGGATGGGCAAAACAACCGCTGCCACGCCCCGTTTTTGCAGTGCCCGGCGGATAGCATAGCCTACCAGCACAAGGCCCACCATGGGCAGGTAATACAAATGGATGCCTGCGCACAGCACACCCAGCAGGCCCCATACCAGGCAGGCGCGGCGGGTGGTGGGCAGCAGCTCATCCCCTGCCAGCCATACCCACAAAGCCAGAAGTACCAGCCAGTTGGCGGCCAGCGCCGTGTGGGCAAACATCCGGATGGTCAGTGCTGGGAACAGAACCAGCACTCCAGCCCCAGCCACCGTTGCCCAGCAGCGGGCTGTCTGGCCGGGCCGTACGCCGCCCAGCCTGGCAAGGATGGCCTGGGCAAGACCGCCCTGCAGGGCATAGCACAAAAGCCCCCAGATACCAAAATACTGAAAATGTTGCGGCAACAGCGGGCTGAACAGTTTTGCCAATAAGGCCAGCAACGGAATGGAGTCGGTAAACAGGATACTGGTGCGGTACGGGTAAATCGCGCTGTAATTGGCACCGATATAGGGCAGGCGCACCGCACTGCGGCGGAAGAATTCCCATCCCAGATAATGCTGGGACGGGTCCGGGCTGGCGTTGTTCAGAATCCAATCCAAACAGGTAGGATTCAGCACGCGAACCCCGTATAAAGCCACAAAAACCAGCGCGCCCAAAAGCGCGCCGGTCAATGGCCAGCGATATTTTTTCAAAAACGCGGCAGTTTTCTGCATGGGAATCCTACCTTAGCGCACAAAGGTGGTGGACAGCGTAGTGGACCAGCTTTCTCCACGTTTCAGCGACGCGGCACAGGGACGCTGCTCCCATTCCAGCGGGCCGTTTTCCTCACCGGGCAGACTGTGCCACGGCTCAATGCAGAGGAACTGCAGCGGCTTTTTGGCAGCAGACCAGATCAAAACATAGGGATAGCCTTCCACATTGCAGATCACGCTGCGGCCAGTGTCCTTTTCGACCAGAGAAACATGCTGGCTGCGCAGGTTGACCATGCAGTGGCTGTCGCTGTCAAACAGATCATCGGTGAGCGGAATCGTCTCGGTGTTGCGGGCCAGATAGTAACTCTGCCCGTTGAGCAGGCCGTTGGGCTGTGCACTGATGCACAGCGGCGATTCAATACCGTCGAAACGCACTTCGTAATCTTCGGTGGTGTGACGGTCATCAAAGGGCAGCGCAAAAGCGGGGTGATACCCGATGCCGAAGCGCAGCTGTTCTTCTACCGGATTTTCGACGCAGAGCGTATGGTGGACGGTCTCCCCTTCCAGCACAAAGGTAGAGCGCAGCACAAAAGCATAGGGCCATTTGGGCAGTGTCTGGGCATTGGCATGCAGCTCAAATTCCAGCGTGTCGTCGGTCTGACGG
>NZ_JACJKP010000021.1 GCF_016901605.1 Gemmiger formicilis | reverse complement strand
GTCATGAGTGCCGTATCGGAATCATTGCCGGGAGCCGGCCCCCAATAACTGGGAGAGTCGCCGCTGTCATAATAGAAAGCCGACAGGGTGTCGGGGACAAAATTGACAGCGGCGGCGGTGTCATCAGCCTGACCGTCCAGCCGCCAGATTCCGCCCAAGGGCTGGGCTGTGTCTGCCTGCCCGGCGGGGTAAAAGGCTACCCGGTCATAAGGACCGCTGGGAATGGTAACGGTGAACAAACCGCGCTCCCCGGCAGTCATGGAAACTACCGTGGATTCGGTATTGCCTATGAACACCGCATCCACGCCCGCTACAGGAGCGGAACGCCACAACAGATCCACAAAAGTCAGCTGTTGCCCGGCATAGGCCCAGGTTCCTGCAGTGTCGGAATTGTCGGGCAGGGGCTCGGCTTCCTCAGCGGAAGGTAGTGCCGAGGAGGCTTCCGGCGGAGTTTCCGAATCGGAAGCGGCAGCGTCAGAAATATCATCCTCAGAAACAGCGTCTGAGGGGGTAGCCATTGTGCCTGTAACAGGAACCTGTTGTGGTGTTCCTGTTTCTGCAGAGAGCGGAGACTCAGAGGATGTTTGTGCTGCAGAAACGGTACTCACTGGTAAAGTGAACAAAATAAGAAAGGCGATAAAAAGGGCCACGGCTTGTTTGCAGTATAACAGGTGGGGCGTCTTTTTCATCATGGGCAGGGATCCTTCCGGTGAAAATGAAAGCTGAAAACGGTAACAAAGCGGGAATGTTTACCCTTGAATAGAACAATATATCGAAAAATAGTGCTTTTTATATTATACAGGGTTCGAAGCTTAAATCAAGCCAAAAATCAATAGTTTTTGGATGAAAAGTATTCATTCAAAAAAAAGAAAGAGTATACAAAATACTGAGGCGGGAACTGTATAAATTTGGAAGGTATGACGTTGTAAAAAGGTGCCCGGCAGCTGGCATCACCGTAAAATGGGGCAAAATGACAAGTGAAAAGAGAAAATTGCCGCTATGATATTATAAACAGGATATCAGAAATGGCCCCTCTCTTTCTGTGATGAGATCACAAATCTGCTTTCTTCGGTGACAATATGCAGAAAATACAATGGAACCGGATTCTGCGCAGCGCAACCAGAGAAAATGTCCGGTTTGCAGATGGTAAAGAAAAGCAAGAAGTACTTTATTGTTTTCAGCAAGTCTATTATAATAAGGATATATAAAGAGCTAATGGAGCAAAAACGGCTCTATATGACAATTTCGATTGAATTGAAAAGCTGCTCGGAAGGTTCCAACTACCGACGACATGCAGAAGGGGTGTAAGGATGGATCTTTTGCACTGCAAGACCCGGGCGGGCTCTTCGCCGGCCGGCAAACCTCGACTCTATTTTTGTGCGCATCCCGATGATTTTTCTGTGTATTTGGAGACGCTGTCCAAAGAACTGCTGTCCCTCTGGGACTGCGCCATCTGGTACGCGGATACAAGTACGGGTTCCCCCTGGGGCACGGCGGCAGAGGAAGAATTTACCTTATGCCTGCGCCAGATGCAGTTATTTGTTATCCCTGTTTCAGAATCTTTTTTGAGAGAAAAAAACGATGCGCGTGAGCGGGAATTTGCGCTGGCTGTGGAAAATCATATACCGGTCCTTCCGATACTTGTGAATAGCGGCTTGGCCAACGAATTCAATACAATATGTGGAAACATTCAATTCCTTGACCGCACTTCTACCGATCTTACAGAAATTCCATACCTGAAAAAGCTGGGAACTTTTCTGGGGTCTGTGCTGCTCTCGGATGATCTGGCCCAGAAGGTGCGTTCCGCCTTCGACGCTTATGTTTTCTTGAGCTATCGGAAAAAGGATCGTAAATATGCCCAGGAATTGATGCAGCTCATTCATGAGAATGATTTCTGCCGGGATATAGCGATCTGGTATGATGAATTCCTTACTCCTGGCGAGGATTTCAACGATTCTATCCGCTCAGCTTTGCAAAAAAGTACCCTTTTTGCGCTGGCGGTAACGCCAAACCTTGTCAATGAGAAAAACTATGTCATGGATGTGGAATACCCCATGGCACAAAAACAGAACAAGAAAATTCTGCCGGTAGAACTGCAGGATACCAACCGGTTGTTACTCAAGTGGTATTTTAAATCCTTGCCGAAATGTGTCGCCAAAAATGACAAACAGGGGCTTTCCTCCTCATTGGCAGCCATCTTCCGGGATATTGCCGTGCGAGAAACCGACAGCTCACCGGAACATCTGCTGTTTATCGGACTGGCGTATCTGAACGGTATCGATGTGGAGGTGGATTCCGCCCGAGGTGTAAAACTGATTACCCGGTCAGCGGAAGGCGGATTGCCGCAAGCTATGGAGAAGCTGGTACAGTTGTACCGCAGAGGAAACGGCGTCCCGTTGGATCAGGAACAAGCCATCGCATGGCAACAAAGGCTTGTGGAAAAGCGGCAGGAGGTTTTTGAAAAAACCGAAGAACATGGAAAAGAACTGTTGCAGGAGATGCAGCAGTTGGCCGAACTGTATCTGGAGATAGAGAATATTTCCGGCGCGGCGGAGGTGTGCCGGAATGCCCATATACAGTTGGCGCGGAGCGCCGACCAGCTTGGCCCGGGCGAGGTGCGCGCATATACCCTGTGGCTGCATTCCCGGCAGGCACGCTGCCTGGAAACGCAGGGAAAATTGGCCGAAGCCGAGCAGGAGTTACAGTCTTATCTTGCGCTGGCCAGTCGGTGGGTCAAAGAGCAACCGACCTGGGAAGCTATGCGTTCCCTGGCAATCAGTTATGACCGGCTGGGGCAGCTGCGTCAGACCGAGGGCGACCTGGCCGGAGCACTGGAAATGTTCCGTGAGGGGAAACAGCGGACCCGGCTGGCGGATGAGCAGTTTCACAGCACCGACACCATGGGCTGCCGACTGACGATGGGAATACAGTGCGGCCGCCTGCTGATGGCGCAGAAGAATCTGACCGGCGCCATGAAGGAATATGACGAGGTCCTTCCCCTGGCCGAAAGGCTGGAAGAATCCGGCACGCCGGAAGGTTTGGGGCAGCTGGCCGTCTGTTACTTGGATCTGAGCCGGTTGTATGCAAAACAACACCTTATGGCAGAGGCTGCCGACTACGGCCGCAAGGCATTGGCGCTGCTGCAAAAACGCGCCGACCAGGAACCGTCTATGCAGAACCTGCGCAAATTGGGGGCAGGATTCAACACGGTGGGCGACACTCTCATCTTCCTGAAATCTTCACCCGGTCACGCAGACCCTGAAATCCGGGATACCTATCAGAAAGCACTGGAAATCTTTGAAAAGCTTACCCGGCGGTATAATTCCTCTTCACTATGGCTGGATCTGGCCTTCACTCAGGATCGCCTGAGCCGCTATTATGGCTTGCGGGACGAAACCGAAACGGAGATCCGCCTGCTTTCCCAGGCCATTGCGTCGGCACAGAAGGCGGTTGACCTCTGCGGCGATGTAGAAGCCAAGAGGGCATTGAGCGGCTACTGGGCCCGCATGGGGCAGGTCTATGCAGAACTGGCCTATCTGGATGACAGCTACACAGGCAGAGAAAAGGACGCCTACCGGAAACGATTTGCACTGAACGAGGAAATTTACCGGCAGACAAAGTCTGTGGATGATCTGGTTTCGCTGGCTTCTGACCATCAGGTCCAGAGCGGATGGGCCCAGGCAGAGGAAGACTATGAAACCGCCCTATTACACAAAAAGGAGAGCATTCGCCTCTGTGAACAGGCAGTAGCCGCCGATCCTTCAGTGGCTTCCTACAAGGAAACACTCTCCATCTACCGCCAAAATTTGGCGGATATGCTTCAGCGCCGGCAAACAACGCCGGACGCCTTGCCCCAGCTTACCAAAGCCCTGACACTTGCAGAGGAACTGTGGAAAAACGATCCTTCCCAGCCCAACCGGTTGCATGCAGCCGAAGCAAACGGCGAACTGGGCGAATACTATGTCGGGCAAGGCAACTGGGAAAAAGCCCGGCCCTATTACCAGCGGTATCTGGAACTTTGGGAAACTGCAGACTGTCGACAGCCGGAGAAAGAGCAGCTGCACCAGGCGGCAGATGCCTGCAGTCGGTATGTCTCCGCAGCACGCCGCTGTAAGCAATACGCCGAGGCCAAGCCCTGTGCGCTGCGCTTTTGTCAATTGAGGGAACGGATTTTCCAGCTGGAGCCGGGCAATCTTTCGGCCTACAGCCTGGTCGCCTACGCGTATCGGCTCCTTGTGGGGCTCTGTCTGTCCGAAAAAGATTTTGACGAAGCCGAAACCTATGCAAATAAGTATATCGAAAAAGTACAAAACATTCCCGCACGGTTTCCGCAGGTTTTGACCTGCGAAGGCTGCTCCCTGCGGGAGTACGCTGCCGCCCAGATCTGGCTGCTGGTGCAGGATCTGAGTGACCAGGCCGAAACCTTCCGGGAAGGCAAAGAGCGGGAAGCGGCAGAATCTGCCTATGAACTGGCGATTGATTATGCAGAACTTTTTGTACAGGAGAATCCAGGCGACCTGCACCGGCGCGACCAGCTGGCCCGGATGCATTACAACATGGCCCGGCTTGCACCTGATGGATATTATTCCTACTATCTGGAGCAGGCGCTTGCGCTGTGGGAGGAACTGGCACGTATGGAACCGGAAAATACCCGTTATGTACAAAATGCCAAAGCCGTCCGGGAGATTCTGGGCTGATCCTAAACGCATCCTGCCTGTTCCCCGATTACCTATTGTTCGACGGAACGGGTTACAACAGTAAAGAGGCAGCCTGTGCCATGGCACAGGCTGCCTCTTTGCTGAATTTTAGAACAGGTTTTCCGGAGTGGTTATTCCACCGACAGTAGGATGCGGATGTTTTCCCGGTCTTTTTCCTTTTCGGCTTCCGTCAGTTGCCCATAGGGCAGCAGATCGGCATGGATCCGACGGACGGGATCCTTGCGTTTGCCGCCTTCCGGCTGACCCCAGGTCCAATTGTGCAGATAATGATACCGACACCAACGGATATGTTCCAACTCCGCCAACAATTCCAGGGTCTGCCCGGGCAAATTCTCTGCCGAAGCGGGCAGGCCCTTGTCTTTTAGCATCTCCAGCCGTATCAGGTGATAGTCTGCAGCGCTGATGTTGGACTCCCGGGTAAAGGAATCCAGCTTTGCCCATTCTGCTTCCCGGTTTTCTGCCGTTTCCGCTACCTTGTCATACAGGTGGCAATATCGCAGGTTGATAGCCTTGGCTCGGGTCATAAGACTGTCATCCAGCAGAATTTCCGGGGTATAAGCCATCTGTTCCCATGGGAACAGGCGCAGCCGCTTGTTTTGTTCCAAGGGACTGATTGCCAGGGTATCCCCGGCAAAGACATCAATCTCCTGCCGCGTAGTAGCCAGCAGCAGATCTTCCAGCAGGCGGGGCTGATCTTCCTGTTCCAGTACAAGCAGCAAATCTGCCTGCTCTATCAGGTTGAGTTGTGCATACCAGGGTTCCCGATGAAAGATTACCGGGTCTTCTACCTGTGCAATCCCTTTGTGGATGGCTTCAAATCGGTCTCCTGTCCCAAAAATGTGGTACTGAATGCACTGGTCCGGGGCAAAAATGTTGACCAGCAACCCGCGGAGAAGCAGTTCCTCTCCCAATCGGCCAAACCCTAACAGAACAATCTGAAGGTGATGTGCCTTTCGGCGAGAAATGGGATACAGCTCTCGTGTTTGCCAGAAAAGCCGGGCTGCATTTGCCTCCGGACAGAAAAATTTCAGCAGAGGTTGGTTGCTGGCCAGGGGGGACAAAGAGCGGCTTTGGAGATAGACAGGCTTATCGGCCAGTGCCTGCTGGTGTTCCCGGTAAAAGGAAAGACTTTTTTCCTCCGGACCAACCAGAATATATCGATGAGCGGGAAGCAGGCTGTGGCCGCCGGCGATACCCCGCGAACCCAGACGATCCAGCAGCAGGGAAACAACGGGTTCCGGCCCATAGACAGCCACACTGTCTGCACGAAGATACTGCAACCAGCTGCCCAACACCCGGCGCAATGCCACAAAAGCAAATACAACCCAGCTGGCCGTAGCCAGGGGCGCAGTCCAGCGGGCAATTTCCACAAACACGTTGGGGGGCGTGTCTCCGTAATCCATGAGGTACATGCCGATACACTGGTACAGGGAATTCAGGAAAGGCTCTCCGGCAACTCCCGCCAGTCCGATCAGGCCGAAAGCCAGTGGGAGAAGAAAAAGAATAAATTTTCTGCTCTGGGCAAGCCACTTTTTCATGGGAAATAACCCCTTCTGTTGGTTGAATTTATACAATCTGTTGGCTTCATTCTACAGCAACTGAAAAAAAATAGCAATCAATAAAAGTGCCGGTCTTGGTACAGGGATACAGAAAAGATATACCGCTCTTTTGTATCCGTTTGGGTCAATATCATGGACCGCCAAAGGATCAGCTGTTTTTATTCACGAAGCCTTTAAAATCTCTTGTCATTGCAGTAAACGAGTGCTATACTGAAGCTAAATTGTAAAAATTGTATATTTTTTGACTTGAGTTGATGAAAAAACGTGTGAAAAATGCAAAATGTTTGCCAAAAGGAACGGGAAGGCAATCCTGACAGTAGAATCGGGAGGTTAAACTGTGAGCTATACTATGTTGCACCATGTGTTGCCACCCCGGGATGGGGCGCAAAACGGTCTGGAGCAGGCCGCCGTCCGTTTTTTGCGAGAGGACTGCGAAGGACTCCGATTTGATCTGACCAAGGCAACCACCTGGGAACAAGCCACGGATCGGGACGGTACCAGCCTGGGACCGTGTCAGATCCCCTTCAATCAGGAAAAGGATATAGATCGCCTTTGCCTGGAAAATGCGATCGTTCGTTTTTTACATTCCGGGCGCAAGGAAGACGCTTTTGATGTCTATTTCTGCTACCTGGAGATGTTTGTGGGGGACTACGAAAAGACCCGGCGGATGATTGAATTGTTGTCGGAGTTTGAGGCCAATGGCAGCGGGCTGCTGATGAAACACCGGGATCATTACGCACACTCGGTGTATGTATTCATTCTGGGACTGGCCTTGTATGGCTCTAATGAATGGTATCGCCAGACATACCAGGAACAGTACGGAATTGCTGAACACCACCAGGCAGCCTGCCATTACCTGCAGTTCTGGGGAATGGCGGCACTCTTCCACGATATCGGGTATCCGTTCGAACTGCCCTTTGAGCAGGTTGCCTCCTATTTTGAGGTGGAGGGAGATCAGCGGCAAAAGCGGCCCTTTGTGGCGTACCAGGCATTGCAGTCCTTTACCTCTATCGGCACCCCAGTCAGAAATTGTCTGAAAGAGTTGTTGGGCGGCAAGGACTTTGCCACCATCAACCAGTTGTTTGCCTATCTGCTGGCGCAAAAACTGGGAGAAACCTATGGCTTCTCCCAGCAGCAGATGGAAGAATGGTTGGCTCAAAAACCCACCCATCCGGAAAAGTTCAACCATTTTATGGATCACGCCTATTTCAGTGCGGTGGTTCTTTTCCAGAAAATGTTTGACGAGATGGGCTGCCCGCTGCATCTTGAGCATTTGGACGCGCTGACCGCCATTCTGATGCACAACAGCCTGTACAAATTTTGCATTGCTCACTACAAGGACGAAAACAACCGGCCCCTGCGCTGCGAACTTCACCCGCTGGCCTATATGCTGATGCTCTGTGATGAATTGCAGTGCTGGGACCGTACGGCTTACGGGCGCAACTCCAAAAAAGAGCTGCACCCCATGGGCTGCAGCCTGGATTTTTCGGCAAACGGTATCCATGCAGTCTATCTGTTTGACGAAAAAGAGATGGGCAAGGTAAATGGGTTCAAGGATGATTATATCGCCTGGCTGGAAAAACCGGTGGGTAAGGCCCCTACGCTGAAGGCCTATTCGGGAATGTTCATTCGGCAACAGGGAATCTGCCAATTCCAGCGGGACATTCAGCGGATTGTGGATTTGAGCCGGATTCCGCTGGTGGTGGAAACCGGCTTTACGGCAAATCTGTTTGCTGAACACCGGGGCTATCTTTCGGACAGTGATTTCATCAACCTGTATCACTTTGCCATTGTGCTCAACGGGCGCTGGAACAACGCCGCGTGGAAAGCAGCCAAAAATGCCGGGCAGGAAGAGAGTTTTTTGCGTGACCCGGAAATCTTGGAACAGTTTTCCGATGCGTTTAAGGTGCTGTCGCTGGAGTACAAGCTCTCCAATATTAACCAGGCCAAGGCTTTTGCCCGCTATATGAATGAAATCGGGTGTTTTTACACGGATAAAGCGGTAGATTTCCCTATGGTGGAGCATTTTACCCCGGAAGAACTGCAGACCATCGGGCTGCTGGAACATCAGCGTTGGCTGCAGGAACATTATGATATGGGTTGGGTATACGGCACACCGCCGCGGCAGGAACGCGAGCTGCTGCGGCAGCACAAGGATATGATTCCGTCGTTTGCCGAAGGGCAGTTTGTGGTTACGGCGCAAGATGCCCGGGACAATTACAATCGTTTGGATAAAGCCGAGCAGGACAAAGATACAGACCCCATGGAGTGCATGCTGGCTATGCTGCGGATGTTCGACGGCTTGAGAATTTATCGGTTGAGGTGATAAAAATGGGATTGACAACAGAGCAAAAAGAAAAACGGCGACATGACCCGCGTGTTCAACATATCAAAAAATGCATCTGCAATAAGGAATCCAGTAAGCCGTATGTGTTTATCAGTTACAAAAGCGACGACTGGGAGCCAGTCTTGCAAGACGTAGTATACAAACTGGTAAAAGACTACGGCCTGAATATCTATTTTGATGGAGACTTTGATAGTAACAGTATAGGCTGGCTGGAACAGTTCCGAACAAATATGAGAAGCGATCTCTGCCGGGGAATCTTGGTGTTTCGGAGCGCAAGGTATATGACCAGCTATGCCACAGTACTGGAACTGATGTACAGCCAAAGTGGGTTGGCTGACTCGGCTCAAAAGAAACTTCCCATAATCTGCGTAGATCTTGAATCCCAGAATGATGGAGAAAAATACAATCGGGAATCTTGTGGTCTTTTGGACAGCGGGACAGAAAGCGAGGAAGAACAGTTCTATGATATCCTTTTGGTACTGAGTGGGAAAAATATTAAAGGGGTAGAGCATAGCACCTTAGTGGAATACAAAGAGGAAAAGAAGGAAGGAACCATTCAAAAGGGGCTTTGTTATCGGATTGCTGAAGAGTTGTTGGAAAACACCCATCATAAGAAATGGACAGAGATAGACATCATTCGAGATACTATCGCCAAGGCTTGCGGCCAGGACGTGTTTGACAAGAAGATAATGCCGGAAGTCCCTGGGCTGGTTCCGGAAACTGCTATTTACACACCCAATAACCAAGCGCCGGCTTCCCAGGTTTATACCCCGCCTGTTGCAGAAGGGTACACCTATACCCTGTTCGGCCAGACCTACCACGCTGGCAGCCGGGAACAGGGCAAGCTGATGTACGATACCTTTGCGGCGTTGGTTCAGCGCTTTCCGGACCGTATTCCCGCCCTGACACGACGCACTTCGGTGGCCCGGGCAGAGGATGTGACCAACGCCAACACGCGGGAAGCCAAGCCGCCCTATTTCCGTATCTGCCGTTCTTTTCCTGTTAACGGGCAGAATTACCTTGTAGGTATCAGTTACGGGTTTGAGGCCAAGCTGGCGGAAATACGGGGAATGCTCAAACTCTGCGGCGTCAACCCGGCGGAATTTGTGCTGATACAGGGCGGCGCTTCGTCCACAGCCAATACCACTCCGGCATCTGTTTCCTCGTCGCCTTCGGCTCCGGAACGGGCGGCTACCGGGCCGGCGGCATCCCCTGCGGATGGCGGCACGGTATTCCGCTACACCCTGTGGGGGACCCTCTGCACGGCGGACACTCTTGCCAACCTGATGCATGATGTGTTTGACCGGATCGCTGAGCGCTACCCGGACAAAGTTCCGCAGATGGCGGCAGACAACAGCCTGAGTGCCGTGGCCCGCCGGGATGATGTGGATAACAGCCGGTTGCCTGCCAATAAACTCAACTATTTTAAGGCATGTCGATTGCATACCGTTGCCGGGCAGGAATACTACGTCAGCACCCGTTACGGAAGGGAGCAGGGAATAGCCCAGTTGGAGAAGATGCTCCGAGTCTGCGAAGGCCGTTCTGACGCCCTGGAGATCTTGTCGGCCCCCCAAAAGTCTGTACATAACCGCAGCAACTGAAGATCTCTTCCCGCCAGACAGCTTTGCTGTTCCGGCGGGAAGTTTTTGTCAGTGCACGGGGCAAGCAGCGCAAAAGGAAAGAAAACCAGCGCAACTTTTTCCAGAATTCTTTCATGTTGTTTCGCCTCCTGCCAGATATTGTTCCGCCGCATGGATGGCAACCGCGCCGTCCGCTACCGCCGTGACGACTTGGCGCAGCGGTTTGGCTCGTACATCGCCCACCGCATAGACGCCGGGCAGATTGGTGCGGGTGGTTTCATCCGCTATAATATATCCGGAGGTATCCCGTTCCAACTGGCCGGCAACCAGTTCGGTGGCCGGTTGACGCCCAACGCAGATGAATATTGCGTTGCAAGTCGGGTCGGTTTCTTCGCCGGTACGCAGGTTCTGCAGCCGTACACCGGTAAGTTTGTCGCCGTGAAGCAGCTGGATGACTGTGCTGTTCCAGCAAAATTCCGGGTTTTTGGCTTGCTGCAAGGGTTCGTGGTAAATTTTTGTGGCCCGCAGAGTATCCCGGCGGTGAACCGGAATGACTTTTTGGGCAATGCCAGTGAGCAGCAAAGCGTCTTCGGCGGCGGAATTACCGCCAACCACGATCATAGGGGCGTTGTTTTTGACTCTTTAGCCCAGCGGTAAAAGCTGGCGGTTTTGCAAAAAGTCTTTATCCTTTCACGGCACCGGCGGTCAAGCCTTTCACGAATTGTTTCTGGCCGATGATAAAGACGATAAAGACAGGAATCAAAGCGGAGGCTGCCGCGGCCATCATCAGATTGTACTGTGTGTTGCTTTCCTCAATGAAGCTGGTCAGTGCCAGGGGGATGGTGTACAGCCGCCAGTTGGGCAGGAAGACCAGGGCATCCAGGTAATTGTTCCAGGTCCACAGGAATACCATCATGCCAAGCGCCGCCATGCTGGATTTTGCCATGGGCAGCATGATACGCCACCAGATACAAAATTCGCTGGCACCGTCGGTTTTGCCGGATTCCCGCAGCTCATTGGGAATCTGCATAAAGTATTGCCGCATCAGGAAAGTGCCGGTGATGGTGAAGATACCGGGCAAAATCAGGGTGGCATGGGTGCCTACCATACCCAGGCGGTCAAAGATGACAAATTTAGGAATGATGGTGATCTGGGAGGGAATCATCATGGTGGAAAGATACAAAAGGAATACCACATCCCGCCCTTTGAACCGCAGTTTGGCAAAGGCATAGCCTGCCAGAGAACTGGTCAGTACCGCACCGACCACATTGAAAAAGGCGATTTTCAGGGAATTGAAATAGGCCAGGCCGAAGTGATAATCCACCTTGGCGTTTCCGCCTACATTCCACACTTCCAGATAGTTGTTGGGGTAAAAATAGTCGGGAATCCACTGGATGGGGATTTTGGTTACATCCAACTCATGTTTCATGGAGGCGGAGATCATCCACAAAAAGGGGACGATCATAGTGAACGCCAGCATGGCAATGAGGACCGTGAACAGAATGCGCTTGATTACAAAGCCATCGTTGCGGCGCAGCCGCCATAATAAGGTGCGTTTGGTTTCCATCTGTGCGCCCTCCCTTAATAATCATGGATCCGTTTTTGCTGCCGCCACTGGATCATGGTCACGATAAAAATAAGAATGAACAGAATCCAGGCCATGGAGGAGGCATAACCCATTTTGTAGTACCCGAAAGCCGAGCGGTAGATGTAATAGACCAACACGTAGGTAGAAGTGCCGGGGCCGCCGCGGGTCATGATTTGGATAGGCGCAAAGATCTGGAACGAGGTTATGACATTGGTGATGACCAGAAAGAACGTGGTGGGGGAGAGAAACGGAACGGTCAGGCGGAAGAACTTGGTCAGTTCGCCGGCACCGTCAATGTCGGCGGCCTCATACACGTCCTGGGGCAGGCCCTGGATGGAGGAGGTGTAGATCAGCGCAGAGTAGCCTACATTGGACCAGATGGACATCAGGATAACTGCGGGCATGGCCCAGGTGTAATCTGCCAGCCACTGGGGCGGATTTTCTACACCCAGGGCCTTCACCAACAGGGTGACGGGGCCAAAGGAAGAGTACATCATCACCCAGACGATGGCTACCGCAACCACGTTGGAAATGTACGGCATCAGCATGGCCAGGCGGATAGGCAGTTTGGCAAAGCAGTATTTGTCGATGAGTACGCTGATGACCAGTGCCAGGAAAATGGTGATGGGTACTACGGCGATGGTGTATACCAGGGTGTTGATGAGGGAATCTACAAACCACTCATCCTGCCACATATCCAGATAATTCTGTACGCCTACAAAGTTCCAGTTTCCGAATCCCTTGGTATAATCCCAGTCGGTAAAACTGATAAGCAGAGAAAAGACCACAGGCAAAAAGGTGAACAGCATACAGCCGATCAAGTTGGGCAGCAGAAAAGTATAGCCCACAATGTTGTCCCGCGTCTGCGGCTTCAGGTTGGAAAACCATCCGCCGGTGCGTTGTTTGCCTTTGGCAACCGTCATAAAACAAGACCCCTCTCCTTTGGTTTACAAAAAGGGGGCGGGGAGATGCCCCCGCCCGCAAGAAATTCGGTATGGTTTACCCGGCCAGAGCAGCGTCGCCGTCTGCCTTGGCTTTGGCCAGACTGTCGGCTACAGAAACCTGGTTGGTGTAGATGGCTTCCAACTGCTGGTTGGCAATATCGCTGAGCTCATTGCTCTTGGTGGTGATGCTGGGGGCTGCGTAGTTGTCATGGGGCTCAATCAGGACGCGCTGCAGGCTCTCAGCGTCAAACAGGTCTTCTGCACCGGAAAGGAATTCGGCCGTTACGGCTTCCAGGTCGTAGGTATTGGCAGCAGGTACACGACCACCGGCAGCCAGGTAAATGCCGCCTTCGGTCAGATACCACTTGGCAAATTCCCATGCGGCGTCAATGTGTTCGGAACGGGGGTTGATGCAGAGAAAATCGCCGTAACCGCCCTGGGTATAGTTGCGCTGGCCTTCCTCGATTACGGGGTACGGTGCAAAAGCGGTGACAAAGTCATGGGGATAGGTGGCGGTATCCTTAATGTTGCGCACCATCCAGGGACCGATGGTCATGGCAGTCTTGCCGCCCAGGAACATGCTTTCCTGAGAAAGTTTTTCGGTCACGGAATCGGCATGGGTGGGGGCATAGCCCTCATTCATGGTGGTGCTGATCAGAGAAATAGTCTCTTCCCAGACGGGATCAGTAAAGTTGGTCGCGGTTCCGTCGGCGGTATACATGTTGTCGCCGCCCAGCGTCTGGCTGATGAGGTACTGGGCATACTGCATCATATCCTGCTGGCTGTTCCAATACACGCCGTACACCTTGTCGGCGCCTTCGCCATGGGTCAACTGTTTGCAGATATCCAGAAATTCATCATAGGTCCACTCGGTGGGAATCTCGATGCCGGCAGCGTCGAACATGTCTTTGTTCAGTACCATGCCGTACTGGTCCAGTTTGCAGGGCAGAGAATAGGGCTTGCCGTTGATGTTGTAGCTGTTGGCCAGTTCGCCCAGGTAATCGGTCAATACAAAGCCGTCCCGTTCACACAGTTCGGTCAGGTCCAAGGCCATATTGCCCTCGGCGCGCTTGGTCAGCTGGGCCATGGTGTAGGTCATGTACAGGTCAATCTCGCTGCCGCCCATCAGGTTGGTTTCCAGCTTCACGTTGCCGGTGTCGTCATTCACGAACCGCTCGTACTCGACCTGGATGCCCTTGTCCTTGTATGCTTCGTTAAAGGCGTCGCAGGCAGCCTGGGGGCCGCTCTCGGCGGGAACACCGCCCCACATGTGCAGGGTAATGGTCTCACCACTGCCCTCCGTTCCGGCGGTTTCGCCGGTTGTAGTGGTTTCGGCCGGAGCACCGCAGGCACACAGCAGGGAAGCTGCCATAGCAGTGCTCAACAACAGGCTGGCAAGTTGTTTCTTTTTCATGGTGTTCTCCTTTCATCCGTTCCGGTGCCGGGGATCGGACCCCTGCGCCGGCAGTTCCTTTTGCTGCTTTTATTGTGCCAGAAACAACGCCCTGATTCCATGAACGGAGCCGCTTTCCTGCTTTACAATAACGCCGACTCTGCAGTGGGGCAAAGCTGCAAACTGCAAAATTCTGTACAGGTTCTTTAATTTTCTGCTTTTTGGAAGCGCTGGCGGTACTCCTGCGGAGATTCACCCTTCCATTTGCGGAACAACACGCTGAAATAATTGGGATTTTCCAAGCCCACCTGTACCGCAACCTCGCCGACGCGCAGGGGACTGGTTTCCAGCAGGCGGGCGGCATGGCGGATACGCTGCCGGTTCACAAAATCAACGAAGCTGACGCCGGTTTCTTTTTTGAACAGGTGGGAAAAATAGCTTTCGCTCATGTGGCACTGCTGGGCGGCATCTTTTACCGAAAGACTCTGGGCCGGGTCTTTTTCAATGCTGCGGCAGACTGCATCAATCTCGGGACGCATTTCACCCCGTGCCACACAAAGCTGCCCTGGAATCACCTCGGAAGGTCGGCGCAGGGTGCGGCGGCAGCCATCCACCAAAGCTGCAAGCTGGTCCATGCCGCAGGAACAGGGGGATAATGCCCCAAGCAGCGGAATCCCCAGATACCGCTGGGCATACTCATAGAGCTGGGAAAATGCCTGCCCTGCCCGGTCCAGCAATTCCTCGTGGGAAAAATCCTCTTGTTGCAGCACTGCCAGAAGAAGCGGTCCGGTAAAGCTGTATACTTCACCGCAACAATGCTGGGCAATGATCTCCTCTGCCATATTTTCCAGGGCATATTTCACCAGCGGGGCGTTCTGATCTGCCCCATTGCGGTTGTCATCGGAACCGGGGTCCAGCAAAAGCACACAGTAAGGCCGGGTGAAATCGGTGGAAAGCCCCAACTGCTGAAATTCCTTTTGCAGGCTTTCCCGGTCCGGGCAGAAAGGCTGGGCCGCATTGCGGATCAACTGCCATTTAATGCCGGAACGGTTCTTGCGCACCATGGTTTCCAAAGGGGCGGAAGGCGTTTCACAGGGGAGCTCATCCAGAATTTTCAGTAATTCCTCGGGTTTGGACGTCAGCTTGAAGATATAATCGCTGGCGCCCAGTTTCATGGCAGTTTTTACGTTTTCGCCATCGTCCAGACTGCTTAACACCACAAATTGCAGGCCTGGCCAGCGCTTTTTGCTGGCGGCAATGAGGGCAAAGCCGTCCATGCCTTCCATTTTCAGGTCAGTCAGCACAATATCGGGGTGATACTGCTCAATCTTCTGCAGGGCAGATTCTCCGTCGGCGGCTTCCCCCACAATGGTGTAGCCGTGTTGTTCCCAGTCCAGAAAAGAGCGGATGCCCACCCGAACCAGGTATTCGTCATCAACAACCAGTATCTTTTTCATCGTGATCCCCTTCCCGTAATATGGGCAGCGTGTATTCTGCCACCGTTCCCCCGGCGGCACCGTTGTAGACCCGTACCCCGAAATTCTTGCCGTAGCTGCTCTGAATCCGGGCGTTTACATTTCCCACACCAATGCCGGTGACTTTGCCCCGGGGACGGTGCAGCTGTTCTTCGGCTTGGGGCGTTAAGCCAGTACCGTTGTCCTCTACGTATAGTTTCAGCACGTCACCCTCGATATCGCCGTACAGAAGGATAACGCCTTGCCGGTCCATGCCTTTGAAGGCGTGCAGAACGGCATTTTCCACAATGGGCTGCAAAATGAATTTGACCACATACAATTCCTGCAGGGACTCGTCCAAATCGGACTCAAAGCGCAAGCGGTCCCCGTACCGGCAGTTGGAAATATAAATATAGCTGTAGATGTTCTGCAATTCTTCTTTCAGTGTCACCAGTTCTCCGCCGCGGTTCATGCTGTATTTCATCATGGTGGCCAGGGCATCGATGCAGTTCACGATGTTAGAACCAACCATGAGTGGCAGCGACTGCTGGTGGTTTGAATTGGGCGGCCGTCAGGATACCATTGGAGAAGATGGAAACACTGCCCTGGAACTGCGGCGTCTGGTCCTGGGCGTGTGGGATTATATCAAGAACAGCGGGCGCTTTGAGGCAGACTGTTACACTTTGAGCTGGATCGGCAGCATCCCCGGCAAACGGGAAAGCCGCCGTATGGTCACCGACTATCTGTTGCGGGGGGAGGATGTCCTGCGCGGAAGTAATTTTGAGGACGGAGCCTTCTATGGCGGGTGGTATCTGGACGTACACCCGGCCGGCGGTATGCTGGATGCCGACGCTCCCAACTTCGTGCAGACCCCTGTGCCGGTTTACCCCATTCCGCTGCGGTGCTTGTACAATTCTCAGGTGGAAAATCTTCTTTTTGCGGGGCGGTGCATCGGTACCGAACGGGAAGCCTTTTTTTCCACCCGGGTTATGGATACCTGTGCGCTTTCCGGGCAAGCTGCGGCCATGCTGGCGGCAGCCTGTGCCATGTGGCACACGGTGCCGGGCCAAATGACCAAAGCGCAGGTGGCCCAACTCCGCCAGCAACTGTTGCGGGAAGATTTGTTTGTACCGGGGCTGCAAGCGGATGAAAGTGCAAACCTGGCACACGAAGCAAAACTGACTGTGACCAGTGTTCATGATGGTCGGGCGGGCGCGCCGACGGGAACGATGTCTCTGGAAGAAGGCGGATTTGTGACCTTCCCCGGTGTGGACGGCACGGTTCTGCTGTCGGTGACCCTCCATACACCCCAGACACTGTGCGGTACGCTGTATTCGGCACCGCTGCCCAACTACCTTTGCCCCGGGAAGAAGATACGGGAATACTGTTGGAAATTGCCTGCGGGTCATCATAAATTGCCAATACAGGCACAAGCGGGAAGATTCTGCACACTGGTATTGGAGGCTGCACCTGACGCGGAACTGCCTTTGTGCCAGCCACTTCGCACAGGATTTGTGTGTGGCAAAAAAGAGATGCCTGTGTGCGGTGAACCGATGCTGGAATACGAAACGCCGGAGTCACTATACGGAGCGGAGCAGCTGGTCAACGGATATATCCGGCCCTGGGGTGGTGCCAACCAGTGGTGTGCGGCGCCCCAGGACCCGGAACCCTGCATCACGATGCAATGGCCGCAGGCCCGGGAACTGGAGCAGCTGCGGCTGTATCTGGACCCGGAACTATGTGCCGAACGTCCCAGCAGTCATGCCGCTCAATGGCAGGACAGCCATAAACTGACCCTTTACCGGGAGATGCCTGCACAGCTGGCACGAGATATGATTGTGGAAATATCGCTGGACGGCAGCAGTTGGGAACCGGTATGGGAACAGAAAGACAATCGAAAACGGTTGATAACGGTGGTATTGCCGAAAGAACAAAAGGTTCAAGCGCTTCGGATACGGTTCACACGGACGTGGGGACCCCGCCCGGTGGGCGTCTTTGCCTTGCATGTGGTATAAAACAACAGATATTTATAAAATGAGATGACCCGGTCAGGATGGCTGACCGGGTCATCTTTCTGTTATGCAAGGAAAGACTTGCTTTGATTATAACGTGTGATTCTGTATTACATGACTTTTTTTCGAAAAGTACACCGATTTTTTGTGCGTTGAGTAAAAATACACAGCTAAAACGTCCTTTGTTTGTGTTTGGACGTGATGCGCTCTGGAAAGATCCCACGCCCAAAAGATTTTGCAGGGAGAGGGCAGTTACAAAAATCGTACGCCAACGAAAACCAGGTGTGTTTCGACTGTATTGCGGTGTTACAGTTTCTTGTTCCGCGGGCATAGCAGGAAACTGCAGATCAGATAGATGCTGAGGAAGCTGACCAAAAAGCCCACCGCCGTGTCGGTCAGGTAATGGGCGCCGATCATAATGCGGGAAAGGGCTACGATGGCAGCCCACGCAAAACCAAAGGCCACCAGTGCCGTTTTGTATTTTTGCAGCTTCGGTTGCAGGTAGGGAAGAACGCCCAACAGAAGCATGGTTGTGGCGTTTGCGGTATGGCCGGAAGGGAAGGATTTGAATTCATCGGCCGCTACGCCGGCGGCCATGAGCGGCGCTTTCAAAGCGTTGCCCAACTGCCACCAGGGCACAAAGAAAACTTCGGGGTGGCTTGTTACCAGCCGCATGCGGGGGCGTTCCCAGGCAAGTTTGATACCATTGACCACAAGCAGCTGGCACAGAAGGGCAAGAGAGATTGCCAGTGCCACGCGAATCATTGCGGAACGGTCGGCTCCCTTTGCCAGACGGCGTATGACAAGGATGGTACTGGCAGACAAAATCAGGCCGATGCCTGCCAGCAGGGCGGGGGATACTGCCATGTAGAGGGCCGGAATCAAGCAAACCAGAACGGTCCCTGAAAGGAGCAGCAGAATGCCGCCGATACTCTGTACGATGCCCCAAATTTTGTTGTCCCGGTTACGCCCGCACACAAACAGGGTGCCTGCCGCTACACAGCCAAGAGGAGCGGGAATCGCACCATATGCGGCAAAAAAGGTCGCAAAAGGACTGGATGCATCATACAACGCAAAGGAAAGCGGGTAATCCACAAAGGTCCCCAGGGCTACCAATGCCAGTACAACGCCAATGGCCCCGTACACAACGCGCCGGGGTAAAAAGGGTGTATATCCGTTCACGAAATGTTTCCTCGTTTCCTGTTTGTAGTCTTTTTTTCGTTGGTAACTGCTCCGGTCTGCGGGAAGCCGGACCGGTTCCCGCCTGGGGATAGATTTTGTTCTGTTTGTAAAATTATAACACAAAGGGGATAAAGCCGTACAGAAGGAAAGGGAATTTTTAGCTGTTCGCCCTGAAATCCCTTGCCGGCAGGGAGCGAGAAGGAAAATTGCTCCCATGGTCCTTGTGTTCCGCAGGATGGGCCGGGTGCCGAAGGGCGATGCCCCAAAGCTTTTCAGCCGGAATGCGGGTGCCCCTAACCATGACCGATTGTAAGCCCTGCCGGGGTTTGCTTCATAAGCCCGGCGGGCTGATTTTATTTCCCGCAGGGGGATATTCCCCGGGGGCTATTTCCGCTATAATACAGATAAATCCCTTGTGCAAGCGGGAGGCGAAGGCAGTGAAACAGCAAAAAGACTGGTACATCGGTACCGATTATTATGTGGATTATAAGGAAAAGCGGATTCAGGCCGAGGAACTGGACCTGACGGAACCGCTGGAACGGCAGCTCCACGAACAGGCAGTGGTGGAAAGTCTGGTGCACACGGCGGTACAGGAACAGCGCCGGCCCCGGTTCGGCTCCCAGAATATGGTATCTTATCTGACCATGCAGCTGCACATTCTGCATTGCCGCTATGCACTGGAACGGCTGAAAGACCCGGCGCCTTCCGGTACGGAAGAACCGGAAATCTGGCAGCTGATCCAGCAGATCATTCTCACCACCGCCAAACCGTTCACCTTGCAGGCAGCCGCTCGGGAACGGGGTGTGTCGGCGGGGTATCTCAATAAACAAATCAAGCTGGCCAGTGGATATACCTTTTTTCAACTGCAGAAATTCGGCAAAATTCTCAATGCCTGCGCGCTGCTCCATTTCCCGGAACTCTCCATGGAATACATCAGCGGTCTGCTGCACTTTTCCAATTTGCAGGATTTTTACCGGGTTTTCCGCCGGTATATGCACAAGTCCCCTCAGGAATACCGGAAACAGGATATTTTCCGCCCGGTGGAGCGGGCGCCCGATTGCGGCAGTGCGCTGCTGTTTTTGCAGTATATGCACCTGAATTTCTCCAAAAAAATCACCCCGGCAACGCTGGCGCAGGAGTTTCATATGAAGGAATACACCGTGTGCCGTATCTTTGACCAGGTCTACCAAATGACCTTTGCCGAAATGCTGGAACAGGTCCGGGTCCAGTACGCCTGCGCTTACCTGACCGGCAGCGATGTGAAAATCACCGAGATCAGCGAACGGTGCGGATTTGAGAGTCTTTCCACCTTTCACCGGGTCTTTCGCAAGCACTGTTTTGTATCGCCGGGGGCCTACCGCAAGAATCAGATGTGATAATAAAACTGCCTTATTTGCATATAATTCCGTCCGCAGGGATGCTATAATGAAATCACAAAAAGCACAAAAATTTCTGAAACGGAGGGATAAATATGTACCATATGCTGTTTGAGCCTGTAAAAATCCGGGGAATGGAACTGAAAAACCGGGTGATATTCCCCGCCATGGGAACCCGCATGGCCGAAAACCGTGCCGTTACCGACCGTCTGATCCAATACCATGTGGCCCGGGTCAAAGGCGGCTGCGGATTGAATATTGTGGAGGTGGCAGCGGTACATACCCCCAGTGCGCCCCGCAATTTTTTGGGCATCTGTGAGGATGATCTGATTCCTTCCCACAAAAAGCTTACCGACGCCATCCATGCGGCGGGCGGCAAAGCAGGCATCCAGCTGTGGCAGGGCTCGCTGGCCGTGGGTATGGACCCGGCGGCCCGGATTTTTATGGTCAACGAAACCACCATCCGTGGTTACACCCTGCCCGCCATCACCCTGGCAGAAATCGACGAGATCGTGACATGCTACGGGGAGGCGGCCCGCCGCTGTGTGGAAGCGGGCTATGACTGCATCGAATTCCACTGTGCCCACAACTATCTGCCCCATTCCTTCCTCAGCGGCGGGTTGAACCACCGCACCGACGAATACGGCGGCAGCTTTGAGAACCGGGCCAAGTTCCCGCTGCGCTGCATCCGGACCATCCGGGCCAACATGCCCCAGGATATGCCGCTGTTCATGCGCATCGACGCGCTGGACGACCAACTGCCCGGCGGTATGACGCTGGACGATACGGTGGCTTTCTGCAAACTGGCTCAGGCCGAAGGCGTGGACGTGCTGGATGTTTCCCGGGGCAATATTGTCACCGCGGCCACTGTGTACGAAGTGCCGCCCATCGACATCCCCCGGGGGTTCAACGTGGATAACGCCGCCTATATCCGGGAAAAAACCGGCATGATTACTGTGGCGGTAGGCCGTATCAACACCCCGGAACTGGCCGAGAACATTCTGGAACAGGGCAAGGCCGACATGGTGGTTATGGGCCGCGCCCAGCTGGCCGATCCGGAATTCCTCAACAAAGCCCGGGAGGGACGCACCGAGGATATCGTCTACTGCGTAGGCTGCAACCAGGGCTGCTATGATGGATTCTGTGATCTGCAGAACCGGCCATTTATTACCTGCCTGCGCAATCCCCAGTTGGGACGGGAAGCGGAATGGGCTCTGACCGGAACCGAAACGCCCAAAACCGTCTGGATCGCCGGCGGCGGCATGGGCGGCCTGGAAGCGGCCAAGGTGCTGCACCAGCGTGGACACAAGCCGGTGATTTTTGAAGCGACGGACCGTCTGGGCGGTCAGTTCTTGACCGCCGGCCGGGCACCGGGCAAGCAGGAAATGGCCGATGCCGCCGAACTGTTCGGCCGTCAGGTGGAAAAGCTGGGCGTAGAGATCCGTATGAATACTCCGCTGACGCCGGAAATGATCCGGGAAGGAAAACCGGATGCGGTGATTCTGGCGGTGGGAGCTTCTCCTATTCAGCTGCCGGTGGAATCCACCGATGCCGTGCGGGTGGTTTCGGCCAACCGGGTGCTGGACGGCCTGGATGAGATCGACGGCGAAACCGTGGTGATCGGCGGCGGTCTGGTGGGCCTGGAAGTGGCCGATTTTATCGCAACCCGGGGCAGCAAAGTCCATGTGATCGAAATGGCCGAAAAGGCCGGCAAGGACCTGGGTAGCCTGCGGGCCATCACCGTAATGGGAAAAATGCACGCGCTGGGGGTGGAGATTCTCACCGACACCCGGTTTGAAACCCTGTGCGAGACCGGCGTGATTTGCACCAACCAGGAAGGAAAGATCACCATTCCCTGCCGGAATGTGGTGGTGGCGGTAGGATCCCGCCCCAATGACAGCAGTGCGTTGGAGCAGGCATGCGCCGAACTGGATATTCCATGTACCAAGATCGGGGACGCCAAGCAGGCGCGCCGCGCACTGGATGCGGTGGCCGAAGGCTTTGCGGCAGCCCGTACACTGTAAGGAGGGTTGAAGATGGCCGGATTGTTTGAGGAACTGCGCATCGGTTCCATGACCTTGAAAAACCGAACGTTTATGGCACCCATGTCTTTGGGGTACGAAAGTCAGGACGGCTGCGTGAACCAGGCTATGCAGGATTACTGGGAAGCCCGTGCCAAGGGCGGCGTTGGCTGCATTATTCTGGATGCCCTCAGCGTAGACCCGGCGGTGCCCTATCTGGGCAATACCCTGTGTTTCCGCGGGGAGGAAAGCGTCGCCGCCTACGCCCGGTTTACCCAGGCCATCCATGCGTACGGCTGCAAGGTGATTCCCCAGATCACCCACCCGGGGCCGGAGAGCATCAGCTCCTTTTTTGGGGTGACGCCGGTGGCCGGCAGCAGTTATCTCAATTCCATGGGGCAAAAGACCCGGGCGCTGACCTTGGAAGAGATCCCCGGGGTGATTCAGGCTTATGCCCGCACGGCCCTGCAGGCCAAACAGGCAGGGTTCGACGGCATTGAACTGCACTGTGCCCATGCCTATATGCTGCTGGGGTCGTTTCTGTCGCCCATGCGCAACAAGCGTACCGACCGTTACGGCGGATCGCTGGAAAACCGCGCCCGTTTGCTGTATGAGGTGCTGGACGCCATCAAGGCAAGCTGCGGCCGGGATTTCCCGGTGATT